>VGYV01000170.1 GCA_016872855.1 Planctomycetota bacterium | reverse complement strand
GGTCATCGAGTGTCGAAGACTGTCATGCGTCTGGTCGCCGCCGCAATCGGGGCTGCGCTCGTGGCCCTCTTGGCCTTTGGCGGGGTGGCCGCGTACCGCGCCATCGTGCGCTTCAACGACCCGTTGCCGCCCGAGCCCGGGCTCGTGCAGCTCCCCCTGCCGCCACGCAAGAAGGAGACGCCCCTGCCCAAAGTGGTCGAGGAACGCCCCCCGTGCCCCATCGTGCCCGAGCCCAAGGTCTACAAAGAGAGTGGCCGGACGGCCGAGCTGTCGCCCGACGCGGCCATCGTGCTGGGGGCCAGGGCGACCGAGCCCGAGCGCTACGCCGCCGAACGCCTCCAGGGCCTTGTCGAGCGGCGCTTCAAGCGGAGGCTGCCCATTTGTTCAGAGGAGAGCGTGGAAGATAGACGGCAGTCGGCAGTCGGCAGTCGGCAGTTGATCATTCTTGGGCAGCGGGGGACGAACTCGGCTCTCGACCGCTTGTGCGGTGAGAGGAAGATTGACCTGGGTGCCGAGTCGCCCGGCCACGACGGCTTCGTCATCGAGATGCTGGATGAGGCCGGGGTCTCTGTGGCCTCCAATCGGCAATCGGCAATCGGCAATCGGCAATCGCTGATCCTCATCGGCGGCAGCAACGCGCGAGGCGTGACGTATGGGCAGGAGGCATTCTTCGACCTGCTGCGCGCCGAGGGCGAGAAGGTGGTGTTCCCCGCCGTCTCGGTCCGCGACTGGCCGAGCCTGGCCTGGCGGGGGCGCATTATTGGCAACTTCAGGGATCACCTGAAGCCCGGCGCCCTCGACGCCTACGTGCGTGCGCGGCTGAACTTCGTGGACACGCGGAACGCGCCCGCGCCCCGCGGGGAGTTCGGCTTCGCGCCCGGCGAGTCGCCCGACAGCCCGGAGCTGCGCGAGCTGCTCAAGCAGGCGCACCGCCGCGGCATCCGCGTCTACGGCACGCTCGCCTGCTCCTTCGGCGTCAAGGAGCCGCTCAAGGTCGAGCGCACCGCGAAGGAGCTGGCGGAGCTCGGCGTGGACGGCTTGTCGCTGATCTTCGATGACCTCGGGGCGCCCGAGGGCTCGGGGGAACTGGTCCAGCGCCTGCTCGCCGCGGCCAAGGGCCTCGGGCTCAGCGGCCAGGCCATCTCCACCGTGCCGCCGATGGGCGCCTACCAACACGTCGTTACCGACTACGCGCACGCGATGGCCAAGGTGCCCGGCTTCGACGCCGCGACGTGGTTCTTCACCTGTCTGCCCAGCCGGGAGGTGAGCGACGGCGCCCGCCAGGTGGGCCTCAAGCACCCCGCCTGGTGGCACAACTGGCCCCGCACCGGGCCGGGCCTGCTCCACAAGTACTACGGCGGCTGGTCCCTGCGCGAGGGCGATGCGCCGGCCTACCTGGACCTCCAGCCCCTCGCCTCCGGCTGGAACTCCCCGAAGTACGAGGCGCTCCGGGACGCCCCGAAACACGTCAACACCGCCATCTACTGCGGGGGGTGGCCCGAGGAGGCATTCGGCGCCGTGTTCGGCTGCTGGGCCTGGCACCCGGAGAGGCACGACTGGCGCCTCACCGCCCAGGCCGTCCGGGCCTACGTCTTCGGCGCTGCCGAGGCGGGGACCGCGCAGGCGTACGACGACGCGCTCGCCGGCCTCAAGGCGCTCTTCATCCTCCCGAAGCCGCAGGTCATCCCCGGCTACAACTGGCCCCCCCATCTGCTCAGGGAGGAGAGCCGGCCCGACGCCCTTCGGCTCCTCGACGACATGGACGCCGCGCTCGCCAAGCTCGAGGCGGCGGCCCCCGCCCACACGATGTTCGCGCCCGAGCGTCTGGAGAAGTACTACCTCGAGCCCATGCGCGCCACGGCGGCCGCCGGCCGCGGCCTGGTCACCTACGAGTTCCCCGGCCGCCCGATGGTCGCGCTGGAGGACAGGCTCCTCGGGCTCTTAGCCGACCAGGGAGCCGCCGCGGCGGAAGCCGAGTTCCTTCGGGCGCGCGGGCCGCTGCTCAAGGTGATTGACGACGCGGCGGCCGCCGTCAGCGGCCTCCAGATGACCAAGGACTGGCTGGCCGAGCTGCGCGGGCGCCTCGAACGGTTCGCCTACTGGACCGCGTTCGCCGAGCGGCGGCAGGGGGAGATACGCGACGCCTTCGCCCGCCTCTACCCCAAGGAGGCGGAGCCGCCCGAGGTCCCCGCCCTCCTCAACGCTCCGCCGCAGGGCCAGGCCCTTGCCGAGTTGCCGCCCGCCGCGTGGCTCGCGCGGCCAGTCGTGGCGCGGGGCCTCTGGACCGCCGGCGTCACGGCCGCCGTCGCCGGGAAGCCGGCAGCAGGCGGCAGTCGGCAGAAGGCAGACGGCAGAGGACAGAAAGAGCCAGAGGCCAGAGGCCAGAAGGCAGACGGCAGCGCGGAGAAGGAGACGCGTCCACGCTTCGAGCTTCTCATCCTCACGCACCCGCTGCTGGCGGGCTGGCAGCCGATTGCGCCGGGCGAGTATGTGGAGGTGCGGGCCGAGATGCCGGTGCCGAAGAGCGAGGGGGCGCTGACGCTTCAGGTGCCGCTGGCCCTGGTGGCGGGCGGCATGCAGGCCGACTGCATTGTGGCCGAGCTGTGGGCGAACGGCCAGCGGGTGCTGGAGCACGACGCGGCGATTGCGCGCCCGACGGGCGAGTGGTTGAATATCGGCGTCGCGCAGGCGGCCAAGGGGGCCGACAGGCTGAAGCTGCGCCTGCGGCTCACCAACCGCCGCACGAGCGGGCGCTTCCGCGTCGTCGCCCACCTCGGCACCGCGCGGCTCCTCGCCGGCGAGCCGGCCCCCGAGGGCAGGCGCCCGATGACCCTGCCGACCGGAGGAAACGATGGAAGATAGGGTGGACGGCAGACGGCAGACGGCAGACGGCAGCCAGCAGGAGGCAGGGGGCAGCGGGCGCCTGGCCCTGCTTGGCCTGGCGTTCCTCGGCGTGGCGGTGCTGTGCGACGCCGCGTGGTTCACGCGGTCCGTGGGCGAGAAGGGGGGCATGGCCTTCGGGGTCCGACGGCTTGGCCTGCGGCTCGACCTGTCGCAGGCGCAGTTCGATGCCCTGGCCATCGCGATGGCAGTGGCGGGCCTGGCGGGCGTCGCCATTGCTTTCCCGGCCGCCCGCCGCGCGCTCGCCACTTGCCACTCGCCACTTGCCGCTCTGCCCTGGCTCGCCGCGGCGCTCCTGTTCGTCGCCGTGTCGCTTCCGTGGCATCACGTGATCGGACGGGCAGTGGAGGGGCTGCGGCCCGAGGCCGAGCTGAACTCGGCGTGGGCGCGGGTGCGTCTCTCGCGCGAGCTTGCGCTGACGGCCGCGCCGCGCCTGTTCTGGCTCGCCGCGCTCGTGGCCCTTGGGGCCTGGGCGATGCGGCTCCCGCGGTGCGGGCTTTGCGATGCGATGGCGCGGGCGGTGGGCCGGCTGCGCGCGTTGCCGCTTGTGGGCGGGGCCTCCGTGCCCCGCGCGGGGCGGAGACGCCTCGCCTGCGTCGTCGCCGCCGCCTTGACGCTCACCGTGCTCGCGGTCGCCTTCATCCGCGGCGTCCACGGCGGCAAGCCGTGCTTCCCCGACGCCTCGGTCTACTACTACCAGGCCAAGACGTTTGCGGCCGGCCGCGTGGCCTCGCCGCTGGTGGGGGGCAAGGGCTTCTTCGACGCTGCCCAGGTGTCACATCTTCATTTGGCACATAGCGGCCATGTGCGAAATGAAGATGTGACACCTGTGGCCGGCTCGTTCGTCGTGGCAGGTGACCGCTGGTTCAGCGTGGGCCTGCCGGGTGCGCCGGCGCTCTTCGCCGTGGGGCTGCTGCTCGGCCTGCCGTGGCTCGTGCCGCCGCTGCTCGGCGGAGCGGTCGTCATCGCCACATACTTCCTTGCGAAAGAGGTCTTCGGCGAAGAGGCGGGCGTCCTGGCCCTGCCGCTCGCCGCGCTCTCGCCCTGGCTCATCTTCCTGTCGGGCGAATACCTCACGCACGTGCCGTGCATGCTCGCCACCACGCTGTTCCTGACGGCGGCGCTGCGGTGCCTCCGCCAGCCGACGTGGCGCGCGGGGGCGGCGGCGGGCCTGATGCTGGGGGCGAGCGTGCTCATCCGCCCGGTCACCGCGGCCGCGCTGGCGCTGCCCGTGGCCGTCGCGTGGCTCGTCTGGCTCGTGCGGCGGCCCGCGGCGGCTTGGCGGCCAACCCTCGCCCTCTTGCTTGCCCTGGCTGTTCCACTCGCCGGTCTCCTGCTCTACAACCAGGCGACGACGGGGAGGCCCTTCACCCTCGGCTACCAGTTGGCGGCTAGTGGCACAGGCGTCCCGCCTGTGGACAGCACAGGCAAGATGCCTGTGCCACCCATCGCCGAGGGCTGGCGCTGGACGCCCGCCCTGGGCCTCGCGAACCTCCTGGAGACGCTTTACCTGGGGAGCATGGCGACGTTTCAGTGGCCCATCCCCCTGTTCGGGGTGCTGCTGGTGTCGCTCGTATTCCTCGGGCTGGGCGACGTGCCGGAGCGGCGGTGGTCGGTGCTCATCGTCCTGCTCTCCGCGCTATCGCTGGCGCTCGCGCACGTGCGTTGGGGCAACGTGGCGGGCTGGATGGGCGGCCCGCGCTACTTCGCCGAGGCCACGCCACTCGTCGTCGCCCTCACCGCCGGTGTGCTGGTGCTCCTTGCCCGCCGCTTGGCCGGTGCCACCGGGGTGCTGGGCGTCATCCTGGCCTTCCTGTTCCTCCACGCGGGCTTCCGCGTGGCGATGGGGCCGGAGTGGCGGGTCGAGCGCGCGGAATCCCAGGCCCGCCGCGGCACCATCGCGGCCATCCGCGCCCAGGTGAAGCCGCCGGCCATCGTGTTCCTGCCCCTGGGCGAGGGCCACAGCGCGGTGAGCGACTTCTACGCCGCACTCGCCGAGAACGACCCAGCCCTCATTAAGGGCATCATCTTCGCCCGCGACCTGGGCGAGCGCAACCGCGACCTCGCCGCCGCCAGGCCCGACCACAAGGCGTACCGCTGGCACGTTGACCCTGACAGCCGCAAGGGGGTCGCCATCCCCCTGCCCGAGCCGCGCGGGGCAGAGACGCCCCGCCCACAGCGCGGGGCAGAGACGCCCCGCCCACAGTGAGGAGACGAGTCGCGCATGTACCGCGACAAGCGCATCGCCGTCGTCGTCCCCGCCTACAACGAGGAGCGCCAGATCGGTCGCGTGCTCGACACCATGCCGGGCTTTGTTGACCGCGTGTACGTCGTGGACGATGCGAGCAAGGACGCGACGGGTGCCCGCGTGGAGGAATGGGCGGCCCGCCAGCCGCAGCGCATTGTCCTCCTCCGCCACGAGAAGAACCGCGGCGTCGGCGCCGCCATTGTCACGGGCTACCGCCGAGCACTCGAGGACGGCATGGACATCGCGGCGGTGATGGCCGGCGACGCCCAGATGGACCCCGCCGACCTCCCTGCCGTGCTCGACCCTGTGGTGGAGGGCACGGCGGACTACGTGAAGGGCAACCGCCTGTTCACGGGCGAGGCCTGGAAGAAAATCCCCCACGTCCGCTACCTCGGCAACGCCTTCCTCTCGCTCCTCACCAAGATCGCGTCGGGCTACTGGAACGTGGCGGACAGCCAGACGGGCTACACGGCGATCAGCCGCGAGGCCCTGGCCACGCTGCCCCTCGACAGGCTCTACCCTCGCTACGGCTACCCCAACCACCTGCTGGTGATGCTCAACGTCTACAGCTTCCGCGTGGCCGACGTGCCGGTCGCGCCCGTCTACGGCGTGGGCGAGAAGAGCGGCATCCGGCTCCGCCGCGTCATCCCCCGCATGTCCTGGCTCCTCCTCAAGTGCTTCCTGTGGCGGATGAAGGAGAAATACGTCATCCGCGACTTCCACCCCCTCATCTTCTTCTACGCCCTCGGCGGCCTCCTCTTCTTCCTCTGGTTCGCACTCGGCGTCCGCATGTGCATCGTCTGGGGCACGACCGGCGTCATCCCCCGGATGAACGCCCTGGCCGTGATGACCCTGTTCATCGCCAGCATGCAGTTCCTCCTCTTCGGCATGTGGTTCGACATGGAGCACAACCGCCCCCTGTCGGCCGGCCCGCGGCCGGGAGGGCGCACCGCGCGATGAAGGTCTGCGTGCCCACCACCTCCTTCCCCCGCTGGCGTGGCGACCTGGCTGGGCACTTCGTGTTCGACCTCGCCCGCCACCTGGCGACCGAGGGGGTGGAGCCCACCGTGGTGGCCCCCCGCGGCCTGCTGCCCGATGGCCGCCCCGCGCCGAGGGCCGAGGAGTGGGACGGCGTGAAGATCGTGCGGTTCCGCTACTGGTTCGCCCGGACCGAGCGGGTGGCCTTCGGCGGCGGCATCCCCGCCAACCTGCGGGACCGCCCGGTGCGGACGGCAGCGCAACTGCCCCTGTTCGTCTGGGCCTTCGGCAGGGCGATCCGGCGCGTGGCGAAGGGCTGCGAGCTGGTTCACGCCCACTGGGTGCCCTCGGCGGCGACCGCCCAGTGGTTCGGCCCGCGGCGGCCCCTCGTCGTGACCGTGCACGGGAGCGACATCCACAGCTCCCCGCGGACGGGCCTCGTCGGGCGGCTCCTCAACCGGGCCATCGCCCGGGCCGACGCCGTGATCGCCGTCAGCCCGTTCCTGGCCGAGCAGGTCGTCACCCGCGGCGTGCCGAGGGAGCGGGTCCACGTGGTGATCAACGGCATCGAAAAAAAGGGACAGATACCTTTTTTCACCGCGAAAAGAGGTATCTGTCCCTTTTTTTCGGTGCTCTGGGTGGGCCGGATGGTGCCGGAGAAGGACCTGGCGACGCTCGTCGCCGCCTTTCGGCTTGTGCATGAGGCCCTGCCGGCCGCGCGGCTGACGCTCGTGGGCGACGGGCCGGAGCGGAGCCGCGTGGAGGCCGCCGTGCGGCAGGCGGGGTTGGCCGAGGCCGTGGAGTTCGCGGGCATGCAGCCGCCCGAGCGCGTCGCCGAGTTCTACTCGCGGGCGTCCGTCTTCGCCTTCTCCTCGGCAGTCGAGGGGGGCGGGCTGGCGCTCCTGGAGGCGATGGCCCACGGCCTGCCCGCGGTGACGACCCCCGTCGGCTTCGCCCCGGCGGTCATCCAGGATGGCGTGAACGGGCGGCTGGCCCCGTGCGGCGACGCGGCGGCGCTGGCGGCCGGCATTCTCGCCCTGCTCCGCGACCCTGCCGAGCGGGAGCGGTTGGGCCAGGCGGCCCGCCGCACCGCCGAGGGCTTCACCTGGGAGCGCACGGCGCGCGAATGCCGCCGCATCTTCGACCAGGTCCTGCGCGTTCCTGTGGAGTGAGGCCGGCGAGCAAGCGGAGGGTTCTCTGCGCTCAATGAGCGCATAAGGAGGCGCGACGTGCAAACGCTGACGGCGCTCTCGATTGTTCTGCTTCTCGGGCTGGCCCTCGGCGAGGCCGGGGCGGGGGAGCTGTGGGTCGGGGCGGCGACGAGCGACATCACGCCCGACAAGCCGGCCGCCCTGGCCGGCCAGCGGCATCTGCGGGTGTCGAAGAAGGTGGACAACCGTCTCCTCGCGACCGCTCTCGCGCTCGAATCGCGCGACGGCGAGAAGCCGCTCGACCAGGCCCTCATCATCTCGTGCGACCTCGTGGCCATTCGCCAAGGCGTTCAGGACCGCTTCCGCGAAGTGGCCAAGCCGCGGCTGCCAGGCTTCGACCTCGATAAGCTTTTCCTCAACGCCACCCACACCCACACCGCCCCTTGCACGACCGAGGAGAGCTACGACATCCCGAAGGAGGGGGTGATGCAGCCGGCAGAGTACCTCGAGTTCCTCCTCGGCCGCCTGGCCGACGCCGCGGCGAAGGCCTGGGAGAGCCGCAAGCCGGGCGGCGTGAGCTGGGCGCTCGGCCACGCCGCCATCGGCTCCTGCCGCCGAGCCGTCTACGAGAACGGCACGGCCCGCATGTACGGGGCCACCGACTCCCCGACGTTCCGCTCCATCGAGGGCAACCAGGACCCCGGCGTGGACATGCTGTTCTTCTGGAACGGGGAGAAGCAGCTCCTCGCCGTGGCGATCAACCTGGCCTGCACCGCGCAGGAGGTCGAGGGCCTGTCGTCCATCAACGCCGATTTCTGGCACGACGTGCGCGAGGCGCTGCACGCGAAGCACTCGAAGGACCTGCACGTCCTGCCCTGGTGCGCGCCGGCCGGCGATCAGTCGCCCCACCTCCTCTACAACAAGCGCGCCGAGGAGCGGATGACCAAGCTCCGCGGCCTCACCCGCACCCAGGAGATCGCCCGCCGCATCGTCGCCGCCGTGGACGACGTGCTCGACGTGGCGCGGAAGGACATCCGCACGGCAGTCCCCCTCGTCCACAACGTCCACCGCGTCGAGTTGCCCATGCGGAAGGCCACCGAGGCGGAGCTGGCCCGCACCCAGAAGCAGTTCGAGGAGCTGTCGAAGGCGCCCACGGCAACGGCGACGTCGAGGTGGGACCTGGCCCGCGCCCGCCGCATTCTCGACCGCCACGAGCAGCAGAAGACGAACCCGAACACCGAGATCGAGCTGCACGCCCTCCGCCTCGGCGATGTGGCGATCGCGACCAACCCCTTCGAGCTGTACCTGGACTATGGCATTCAGATGAAGGCGCGGAGCAAGGCGGTGCAGACGTTTCTCATCCAACTCGCCACCAGTTCGGGCGGCTACCTGCCCACCGAGAAGGCGGTGAAGGGCGGGCACTACAGCGCCGAGCTGCCCGACAACCTGGTCGGCCCCGAGGGCGGCAAGGCCCTCGTCAACGCCACCGTGGCCGCCATCAATGCCCTCTGGCCCCCCGAGGCGAAGTGATCGCGCAGGGTCCGTTTGGCGCGGCGTCTCGCGGATCTAGATAGCTCGCCACGATTCCCGGTCGTCCGCTCACCCGACGCCCTTTGGGCTCCTGTGGCGGCAAGCGTCCCGCTTGCCAGCAAGAAGGCTTCCTGCCGCACTCCACAAGCGGGACGCTTGTGGCTACAACGATCGGGAATCGTGGCGAGCTGTCTAGCCAGAGGCGCATCCACCGCTCGCGGGAGGAAGCTTGCGGAGTTGTTCAACTCCGCAAGCTTCCGCATGGGAGGTCCAACGGCCCGCGGGGTCCCAGTCGCCCCACAAGGCTGGCAGGTCCCAGCGCCTGTAGCCCACTGTGCGCCCAGCCGCCCGGCCAAGGCTCCCCTGGCATCCACGGCGGCGAACAACATTGCGGAGTTGAACAGCTCTGCAATGTTTCTCACGCGCGGCGAAGCGGCGCGAAGCTGGCAACGCGTCCGAGCGGTCCCATCTCACCCCACACCGAATCGCTCGGCGAGGCCGTACTTGGCCTCCACGCCGATCACCTCATTGAGGCGGGCGAAGGGCATGAGAGCGGCCTCGGCGCCGAGCGTCGTGCCGTCGCGGCGGAGCTTGGCGTAGACGGCCTCGATGGCCTTCGCCGCGGCGAAGAGGGCGGCAAGGGGGTAGACCACCAACTGGAAGCCCAACTCAGCCAGACGCTCGCGGGGCAGGATGGGCGTCCTGCCGCCCTCCAGCATGTTCGCCACGTTGGGCGCGGGGGCGCGGCGGCCGATCTCGGCGAGCTGCTCCTCGTCCAGCGGCGCCTCGATGAAACTGGCATCCGCCCCCGCCTCGCGGCCCGCTGTCACCCGGGCCACCGCCTCATCCATCCCCAGCACGGCCAAGGCGTCGGTGCGAGCGACAATGAAGAAGTCACGCCCCGCCCGCGCGTCCACCGCCGCACGGAGCTTGTGGACGTATTCGCCGCGCTCGATGACCTTCTTGCCGCGCATGTGGCCGCACTTCTTCGGCCACTGCTGGTCCTCCAGGAAGCACCCCGCCGCCCCCGCCGCTATCAGTTCCGTCACCGTGCGATGCACGTTCAACGGGTTGCCGTAGCCCGTATCGGCGTCCACGATGATGGGGACAGAAACGCTGCCGCAGATGCGGCGGGCGCGCTCGACGATTTCGGTCTGCGTCACCAGCCCGAGGTCTGGCTCGCCGATGGCCGTTGCCGCCACGCAGTAGCCCGAGATAAACGCCATCGGAAAGCCCGCACGCTGGACCAGCTTCGCCGACAGCGTGTCGTAGACGCCCGGGAACGCAATCGAGCCGACCTCGTCGAGGATGTGATGGATGCGCGTGTTGCCCATAGCCTGCTCCTTTCGCCCCCGATTCTACCCGCCGCCCGCCGAATAGCAAGTGGGACGCCTATCTGGCCACTCCCGGCCCTCCGGCTCAGAGGCACGCTCGCGAGAGAGGCGTGAACTCAAAGGCGCGCTGCGTCAGCCCGCCGCCGGCGGGCGGCAGGAGATAGCCACGGGCGTGAGCCCGTGGAACGGCGCGGTCCCATCATCCCAGCCCCCGCAGGGGGCGGCAGAACCTCGGGTCAGCACGACCGCGCGAGTCCCTGCCGCCGCAGCGGCCCATCGCGGCCCAATGTGGCTCCGTGTTGCTCAGAGTCAGCCAGAGTCGGCCAGACTCGGCCACTCGCCGTTTGGCGATTCTCGCCATTCCGGCTCAGAGTCGGCCAGTGTTTGCCAGTGTTTGCCACCTGCGCGCCACGCGCCGCCCGCGGGCAGGGGGGGGGCGCCCCCCCAATCGCCCTCACTTATCGTCTCTCCTCCCCTCCCGCCATCGAGAAGCCGCAAGACATGCGCCTGCCTCGACTTATGGCGCTGACGAGTTCCCTCAATCTGCGCCCATTTCCCGGCCATTCACCCCGCTTCGCGCGCGCTCTCTCCCCCCAGTACAACGAAATCCCGGGCCGATCATGAGCGGCCTGAGACTGAAAAAAAGTAACACTTCAGCCGAATGAAGTGGAGAGCCAACCGTCACCCTCAGATGGTGCGCCGGGTTCGGAGTGCGGGCTTTAGCCCGTATCTGGGGTGCATGATACGGCCTGAAGGCCGCACTCCAAACTCCCACTTCATTCGGCTCAAGTGTTACAGAAAAAATGGTTCTTCGGCTTCTGTGGTCGGTCGCGGCAGTTCCTCACATCCAGCGCCCCCGCGGAGCCTGGCACGCCGTTTGTCCCGCCGGCCAAGACAGATGCCTCGACGTCGCTCGGCATGACACCGAGGAAAACGACCTCCGACGTCGTTTCGCACGAGCCGGGCGCAACCTGTTACGACGAATGGCACCAGCGCCCCGCCCCCATCCGCCGAGAAGGCAACGACACCCTCATCTCCCTCGAAGTCGGCCCCAACGACGTCGGGTGCCTTGTTGTTGAGAAGGGTTGGAGTATGGCCCCCAAGCCTGGCACCAGCGGGCTCGCCGAATCGTCGTCGTTGTCGTCGTCGTCCTTGTCGTCGAATGAGGGGGGAGGAAAGCCTGGGGACTCGACGACGACGACGAGGACGACGACGAGCACGAGGAGGCGGGGCTCGAGATAGTCCCCACAACTGGGGGCCATACTCGAAGCGTTGAGGGGACTTGATTTTCCGTCGTCCTTATGCTTCTCTTGTCGTCACCGTGATTCCCGCAAGCAGTCGCGAATCCCGCTGGCGGCGGCAGCACCACAGGAAGGGCCTGCTCTACGTGCTGCCGGCGCTCCTCCTGTTCGCCGTGATGATCGTCTACCCCATCGCCCGCTCCTTCTACCTGTCGTTCTTCGACTACTCGGTCCTTGAGCCGGATTCCGCTCGGTTCGTGGGGCTGGAGAACTACTCGCGGCTGGCCACCGAGCCGCAGAACCACGCGCCCTTCTGGCACACGCTGTACTTCACGGCGATCTTCGTCCCGCCCTTTGTCGTCCTGGCCCTCCTCATCGCAATGATGCTCAACGGCCTGCGGCGGGGCTCGGTGGCGCTGCGGACCGCCATCTTCACGCCCGTGGTCGTGAGCCTGGCCGTGAGCGCGGTGATGTGGACTCTCTTCTACAACCCCGCGTTCGGCCTCGCCCACAAGATGCTGGCGGGGGCCGTCGGGGCAGTGAACCAGGCCGCCGCGGTCTTTGGGGCAGGGCCGGTCGCCTCCGTGCCCGAAGGCGGCATCCTCTCCGACCGCCGCTGGGCCATGATCGGCATTGCCCTCATGTGCCTTTGGAATGGCATCGGCATCAACATCATCCTCTTCCTCGTGGGTCTCCAGCGCATTCCCGAGGAACTCTACGAGGCCGCGGTGGTGGACGGTGCCGGCGGCTGGCGGCGCTTCTGGCACATCACCCTGCCGCAGCTCTCCCCCACGATCTACCTGGTGGTCCTCCTGAGCCTCATCGGGGCCTTCAAGCTCTTCGGCCAGCCCTACATCATGACCGGCGGCGGGCCAGAGGACAGCACCCTGACCTACGTCATGCGGCTCTACAACCTGGCGTTCCGCTACGGCAAGTTCCAACTGGGCTACGCCTCGGCCCTGGCCTATGCTCTGGCGCTGTTCATCTTCGCCATCAGCCTGCTCGTGCGGAAGCTGAACCGGCCCGTGGAGTAGTGCATAGATGCGCAACCCGCGCGGGGATGAGTGGATGAATGGATGGGTGGATGGGTGTCATACAATCATCCATTCATCCAGCCATCCAATCATCCCCTCTGAGGGCGGGCAGTGGCGGAGGTAGGGAGAAGCAAAGTGCTCGTCGAACGCAAGAGCGTGTCGGCCACGCTGTGGGTGATCCTGCTGGGGGTGGCGCTCCTGAGCGTGCTGCCCTTCGCGTGGGTCGTCTGCGGCTCGCTCAAGCCGCACCTCGAGATCCAGCGCGGCAACGTGTGGCCCTGGCAACCCTACGAGGTGGAGAAGCCCGCCGGCCAGCACGTGACGCTCGACAACTACCGGAAGATCGCCGACAAGCTCTCTGGCCTGCCCACCTACTACTTCAACACCGTCTACCTGGCCATGGCGGGCACGTTCCTCTCGCTCCTTGTCGGGTCGCTCGCGGCCTACGGCTTCGCCCACTTCCGCTTCGCGGGCAACAAGCTGCTCTTCATGCTCCTGCTGCTCACGATCATGATTCCGGGCGAAGTCATGCTTATCGGCCAGTACGAGCTGATGTTCAAGCTACGGCTCTACGACAAGATCGCTGGGCTTCTGGCCACCTACACGGCCGGGCATCTGCTCCTCGTGATCTTCATCATGCGAAACGTGTTCGTATCCATCCCACAGGACCTGGTTGATGCCGCGATGATTGATGGGGCGGGCACGTGGCGGGTTTTCTGGGACGTAATGGTGCCCATCGGCCGCAACGGCCTGGCGGCCTGCGCCATCCTCACGCTGTTAGGCATCTGGAACGAGTTTCTCTTCGCCCTCACCTTCACCTCGACCGAGGAGGTGCGCACCCTCCCCGTCGGCATCACGATGCTCAGGGGCCAGTGGGGGCTTTTCAACAGCGGCGTCCTCTTCGCCACGGTGCTGCTCTCGTTCTTGCCCATCGTTCTCATCTTCATCCTCCTCCAGAAATACTTCGTCCGCGGCCTATCGGCCGGGGCGATCAAGGCATAGGACATTCTGTCGTCCCTTCGGGACTATGTGTGGGTGGGGGGCTGGCGTTCCGGCGGCTGAAGCCGCCGGCAACCGACTGCTGTCCCGTTGGGACACAGAAGCATTCTGCCGTCCCTTTCGGGACTGTGTGGGGGTGGGGC
This sequence comes from Planctomycetota bacterium, assembly GCA_016872855.1. Taxonomy (GTDB): domain Bacteria; phylum Planctomycetota; class PUPC01; order DSUN01; family DSUN01; genus DSUN01. The sequence continues at coordinate 267 of VGYV01000170.1, read as the reverse complement.
CTGGCGTTCCGGCGGCTGAAGCCGCCGGCAACCGACTCCTGTCCCTTTGGGACACAGAAGCATTCTGCCGTCCCTTTCGGGACTGCGCGGGGGTGTGCCTGGCGTTCCGGCGGCTTCAGCCGCCGGATGGCGGGGGCGGGGCCGGGCAGATTGGGGCTCTTCGTCCCGCAGGGACGTTAGTGGGTTGCCGGCGGCTTTAGCCGCCGGATGGCGGGGGCGGGGCCGGGCAGATTGGGGCTCTTCGGCCCGCAGGGACGGTTGTGGGGT
>VGYV01000169.1 GCA_016872855.1 Planctomycetota bacterium | reverse complement strand
GAAGGGCGGGGGGGGGTACACCCAGGCGGCCGAGCGACTCGGAGTCACCGTGGTTGCACACAGCCGAGAATGGCGGGGGGGGTACACCAGATACCGCCGAAGTCGAGGTGGGGCAAGGGTTTAGCCCGCATTTCGGCTGAAAACAAACGCCCCGATCGGGCCATTCCGCGGCGGTCCGGGCTCCTTTTTCCCCAGCATTCTCGGTCGTGTCGCCGGGCCTGGCCGCCGCCCTGACGGATCAAGGGACCCGTCCGGTCTTGTGCCCTTTGGGCCGAAACCCGTAGGCCCACGCGGCCGTAACAACTGGATGCCCGACGTAGTCCGACGCGGCCTATAGCCCCGCCGGCGGCCCGCGCTATTCCACGCAGGGCCAAGAACATCATGACAGGTCTGCCGCGAAAGTCAAGCTCAAAATGGCGTGCGCTTGCCGCGGCAGAGGTCGTCGGCCCGGCCGCGCGCGAGGATGCGCTTCTCCACGTCGGCCATGTCCACCTCGACCGTGGGCTGGTCGTCCGGCGTCACGCGGAAAACCCGCTTGTCTCTGTTGGGTCTCTGGACTTCCGGGAGTTCGCCGAAGAAGCGCTTGTGGAGATTGACGGAGGCATTGTGGTCGGCGTTGGCGAGGTAGCCGCAGTCGGGGCAGGCGAAGAGCTTGCCGACGGGCTCGAAGGCGGGGAGGCCCTCCTTGGCGGAGAAGCGCGCGCCCATGGCGCCGCAGCGGGAGCAGAGCTGGCTGGTCATGTAGGGGTGGACCTCGACGACGCGCATGCCGGCGTCGGCGGCCAGTTGCTTCACCCACTTCGCTAGGTTGCCGCGGTTCCAGAGGACGAGGGCCCTGTTGATGCCGCGCTCGCGCTCGGCGTCGGGGATGAGGGCGCCGCGCCGGTCGCCGCCGAGCTTCTCCAGGATGATCAGGTCGGCACCGTTCTCGCGTGCGAAGGCGACGATTCGGCGCGCGCCTTTCTTGAAGCGGTCCTCGCCCATCTTGTCGGTGTGACGCTGAAGCTCGATGAACGACTCCTCGCCGGCGATAGGCTTGCCGCGCTTGCGGCGCCCTTTCGCCAGAGCGCGCTTGTGCCCGGCGATGGCGGGGAGGGCTGGCCCCTTGCCAGGCTGGTCCTCCTCGCGCAGCAGGCGAGCCCGCACGATCTTCCCGTCGCGCCGCACCGTGGCCGCGCCCAAGTGCCGGAGCCCAAGGTCCACGGCGCACGTCACTGGCTGCTGCCCTCCAAGATCGCTCATGGCCTTCTTGCATGCCCACTTGGCACCATACTTGTCGCACGACTTCTGGAGGATCGAGAGGCGCGAGTCGAGGTCGGGCACGTCGCACGTGAAGGATAGGTAGATGGCCCCATCGGGTTGGGCACGGCGGAATATGAGCTTGGCGCCGCGAATCTCGGCCGGGCGGGCCGGCTGCCCGGGGAACGCGGGGTCGGCGAAGGCGTAGGTGAACTTCTCCTTGAGGGGCGGGTTGGCTTTCTGGATGAGGCGCAGCCGTGGGTCGGGGCGGAAGGCGAACGTGGTCCAGAGTGCGGCGCGCTTGGCCCCCTCGGGGGCGAGGAGTTGGAGGCTGATCGTGCCCGCTTGGAGGTCCAGGGCCTTGTAGGTCTCGCCCTTCTTGAACTGGTACCAGAAGGGGTGCTTCTCGGGCGAAGGCTCGGTGAACGTGGGGCGGTGGCGGAAGCCGTCGGGGTTGCGTTTCTTCGCCCACGGACGGACGTATTCGCGCTGGTAGTAGCCGTGGAGTTTGTCGAGTTCCTTCAACTCAGGGTTGGCGTTGAAGAACTCCTCGGACTCCACCTTGTTGCGTTTGTTCCGCCTTGCCCGGCGCAGCCGCTGCTGGCCCTGGTCTGAAATGGGGTTGGCGAGAGCCTTGCCGCCGCGCCACGCGGCGAGGCGAGGGTCGGCGCGCATGAAGGCCAGCCACTTGTGCCAGCGCTGGCGCCGCTTGGCCGCCTGGCCGTGCTCCCTCTCAAAGGCCTCGAGTGCGGGGCGCACCTTCATGTACTCGGGGTTCTCGGCCTCCCATTCTGCCCGCGCCTTCTGCCATTCCTGGTGGGCGGACACCCAGAGGGCCATGAGTTCCTTGTGGCTGTCCATGGCCTGGTAGGCTCCCTCCCAGAGCTTCCTGTGGAACCTCCCCGGAAGGCCGGGGAGTTCCTTCCACCTGTCGAAGAGCAGCTTGCCTTCGGCGATCAGGGCGGCGGCCGGCGTGTGCCACGGCTTGGGGTCCTTCTTCGGCTTCCACCGGAGGTCAGTCACTGCCTCCATGACCGCGGTGGCATGCTGGCTGTTTCGGATGGCGCCGAATATCTCTCCGTAGCGCGGGTCGGCCTCCCCCCGCTTCATCTTGTGCATGTGGCGAAGGACGAAGCGCAGGCACTCATTGTAGAGCCTATGGGTCCGCCAGAGGGCGTCGCGGGCCTCGGGCGATTCGACGATGAGCCGCGCGGTGAATGCCTTGGTGGACATGGCCGCCTCCGCTCGGGGGACAGGTGGGGTCCCGTGGGCCTCGCGGGCATTATAGCCGCGCGCCGCAACGCCAGCAAGGCTCAACCACGCTTGAACGCCGAGCGCAGGGCTGGTAGACTGGCTTCCGTTGCGGAAGGCCAAGACTGCCTGAAGGCAGGACTCCAAACAAGGAGAGAACGCGTTCGGAGTCCTGGCTTCAGCCAGTCTTTGGCTTGCCAGCGCGGCAAGTCCTTGGGGAACCAGGCTTCGCGCAACAGAGGCAAAGAAGTTTCTGTTGCGGATTCATGTAGTAGGGCGAGGAAGACCGCAAGCGGGACGCTTGCGGCTACGTCTGGAACGAGCCCGTTCAGTTCCGGGACTTTCCGCAACAGAAACAAAGTAGTTTCTGTTGCGGAAAGCCAGGACTGCCTGAAGGCAGGACTCCAAACGGAGAGAGAACCCGTTCGGAGTCCTGGCTTTAGCCAGTCTTTCGGTTGCGGGCAGCGCCTGTTCTCAGCGAACCAGGCTTTCCGCAATAGAAACAAGGTAGCGCGGCTGGGGGACAGGAGGAAGCAGATGGGTGATAGGCAGGGGATGACACGGCGACGCTTCCTGGCGGGCGGTGTGGCCGCCGCGGCGACGGCGGCGCTCGGGCATCGCTGGCTGAGGGCGGCACCCGCGCGCCGCGAGCGGCCGCCCAATCTGCTGGTCATCATGTCCGATGAGCACAACGCCGGCGTGACCGGCTGCTACGGCAGCAAGCTGGTGCGGACGCCGCACCTCGATGCGCTCGCCGAGCGCGGCATGGTGTTCGACGCGTGCTACACGAACTCGCCTCTGTGCGTGCCGGCCCGGCTCGCCTTCACCTCGGGCAAGTACATCAGCCGCGTGGGGGCCTGGAGCAACGACTGCTGGCTGCCGAGCGCCGACTACCCGTCCCTCCCGCGCATCCTCAACGCCGCGGGCTACGAGAGCTTTCTGTGCGGCAAGCAGCACTACGACGCCTCCTGCCGCTACGGCTTCACCGAGATCGGCGGGAACATGAACAACGGGCACATGACCGGCCGGGGCGGCCGCCGCGACCCCGACAACCTGGCCAGCAAGGGGCTGTCCGGGCGGTTCGCCGACTTCCGCGTCGCAGCCCAGCCCGCCCACCACGCCCACGACACGCGCGTGACCAATGGCGTCTGCGACTTCCTCGGCAAGCGGAAGCGGAGCGACAAGCCGTTCTTCCTCTTCGCCGGCTACCTGGCCCCCCACTTCCCGCTCCTCGTGCCCCAGGAATACCACGAGCCCTACCGCGGCAAGGTGCCCATGCCGAACCTGCCCCCCGGCCATCTCGACGGCCTGCCGCTCAACTACAAGCACCTGCGGGCCGGCTTCCAACTCGTCGGGGTGCCCGACGACACGGTGCGTCTGGGCCGCGAGCTCTACCACGGCCTCACCCAGTGGATGGACGAACAGGTGGGCAAGGTGCTCGACGCCCTGGCGAAGAGCGACGTGGCCCGCGACACCGTGGTCGTCTACACCACCGACCACGGGGAGAACATGGGCGAGCACGGGCTGTGGTGGAAGAACTGCATGTTCGAGCACGCCGCGCGCATCCCGCTGATCGTGAGCTGGCCCGAGCGCTGGAAGGGCGGGCAGCGCCGCGCCGGCGCCTGCGCCCACGTTGACCTAGTGCAAACCCTTGCCGAGCTGGGCGGAGCGAAGCCGGGCGGCGACTGGAACGGCGCCTCGCTCTGCCCCGTGCTGGACGATCCCAAGGCGGCCTGGAAGGACCTGGCCGTGAGCGAGTACTACGCCCACAACATCGCCTCGGGCTACGCCATGCTGCGGGCCGGGCAGTTCAAGTACGTCTACCACACCCCACCCGACAAGGCGCACCCCGCCCAGCGCGAGCTGTACGACCTGGCGGCCGACCCCGGCGAGTTCACCAACCTGGCGGCCCGCCCCGAGCACAAGGACCGCGTCGAACAACTCCACGCGGCCCTCGTCAAGGAGCTGGGCGAGCACCCCGACGAGACCGAACTCCGCTGCCGCGCCGACTACGCGAAGGGCTACGACCGCGAGGACGGCCCGAAGGCCAAGGGGAAGGGCAAGGGGAGAGCAAAGGGAGAGCCAAAGTGAACAGGAAGGTGGGGAAGGCGGAGGCGCGTGGGATGGGAAGGGCTGCGAAGGCTCGCGTCGCCGGGCCACGAGGCGCCCGACGGCCGCGGAAGGGGTGGGAGAAGGAGTTCCGGGCCATGGCCCGGCGGGGCGATGACAAGCTGCTCGATGAACCAACCCCAACCATGTGGGATGAGACCGAGTGGAGGTGGTAATGAGGCGTCTCGGCGATCTGACGGCCAGCCCTGATGAGACCCCATCGGCCTTGGCAACAGGGATGCGATTGTCTGAGCCCCCGAAGGGGGCGTTTGAGCCGTAGCCCAGGGCGACCGAAGGGAGCCCTGGGTATGGGCGCACCCAGGACAGAGCCCCCGAAGGGGGCGATTCAGAAGGCTATGAATCGCCCCCTTCAGGGGCTCGGGATTGGGGGACCGCCGCTTCCCAGGGCTCCCTTCGGTCGCCCTGGGCTACGGCTGGGTCGCCCACTTCGTGGGCTACAAGCCAAAGGAGAGCAACGACCTATGAAGAAAGCAGTCATCCTCGGCGAGCGGCAGGCGGGGCTGGTGGAGGTGCCGGACCCGAGGCCGAAAGAGGACTGGGCGCTGGTGAAGGTGCATGCGACGCCCATGTGCACCGAGTACAAGGCGTTCGTCGGCGGCCACAAGGCGGAGTTCCTCGGCCACGAGGCCGTCGGCGAAGTCGTCGCCGTCGCGCAGCCGTGCAAGGTGGAGCCGGGCGACCGCGTGGTGGTGCAGCCGCAGTATCCGTGCGGGAAGTGCGCGCTGTGCATCGCGGGCGACTACATCCACTGCCAGCACTGCCCCAGCTTCTCGGAGTTCACAGGCTCGCGCGAGGGCTCGGCCACCTACGCGCAATACGTCCTCAAGCCCTCGTGGCTCCTGTCGCCGATTCCCGACGACGTGTCGTACGAGAAGGCGGGGCTGGCCATCTGCGGCCTCGGGCCTTCGATGGGGGCGTTCGACGCGATGGGCGTGGGGGCCTTCGACACCGTGCTCATCACGGGCCTGGGGCCGGTCGGCCTCGGCGGTGTGGTGAACGCCCGCTTCCGCGGGGCGCGGGTCATCGGCGTGGATTCCGTGGATTACCGCGTCACGCGGGCGATGGAGATGGGCGCGGCCGCCGTGTTCGACCCCGCCGACACCGACATCGTGAAGCGCATCAGGGACCTCACGGGCGGGCGGGGGGTGGACTGCGCGCTCGATTGCTCGGGCACGGTGGCGGCGGAGCGATTGTGCCTCGACGCCACGCGGCGGCGGGGCAAGGTGGCCTACGTGGGCGAATGCGGGGACGACCTGAAGATCCGCGTCAGCCCCGACCTCATTCGCACGGGCATCACGATCATCGGCTCGTGGCACTACAACCTCAGCCTCTACCCGCGCATCGCCAAGGTCATCCAGGAGTCGCCCATCATTGACCTGTTGATCAGCCACGTGCTGCCGATGAGCGACATCCAGAGAGCCTTCGAGCTGTGCGCGTCCCATGAGACGGCGAAGGTGATCCTGAAGCCGTGGGAGTGATGGCAGATTGCCGATTGTCGATTTCCGATTGCCGATTTCAGAAAGAGAGAAGGCATGAGCGGGGCACCGATTCACTGGAGGGGAAGGTGGATTTGGGCGGAAGGAGAGCTGCCGAGCCGCAACGCATTCGTGGCGTTCCGGCGGCGGTTCCCGTGCGAGGGCGGGCCGGCGACGCTGCATGTCACGGCCGATTCGCGCTACGTGGCCTGGTTCAACGGCGTTTGGCTGGGCAGCGGGCCGGTGCGCTGCTGGCCGGGGCACTGGCGCTACGACACCTATGACCTCACGCCCTGGCTCCGCAAGGACGACAATGTGCTGGCCGTGCTGGTGAACCACTACGGCGAGGGCACGTTCCAGTACATCGCCGGCCCGCCGGGCCTGCTGGCGCAGATCGAGATGCCGGGCGCCACGATCATGACCAGCCCGAGCTGGCGGGCCGCCGCCGCGCCGGGCTATGTCACCGCTGCGCCGCGCATCAGCGTGCAGGAGGCATTCGAAGAGCAGTTCGACGCCCGCCAGGCCGAGCCGTGGACCCAGCTCGACTTTGATGACCGGTCCTGGCCCGCCGCCGTGGACCTTCGCGGCCCCTACGCCGGCCCCCACTTCGGCCTGGCGCCGCGCGACATCCCCTTCCTAACCCAGGAGCCCGTGCTGCCGAAGCGCCTTGTCAGCGTCGAAGCCGTCCGCTCGGTGCCCTATCGCTTCACCATCTATGCCAAGCCCTACGTGGCGCCGAGCGACCACTCGTCGAACTTCGTCTTCGCCCACTACTACTTGGCCACGCAGGTCTGGTCGCGGCGCAACGCCAGGGTCACGTTCCACATCCCCCACAAGCACCCCGGCCCGCTGAAGGTGAACGGCAAGCTCGCCGAGGGCGACCGCGCGACGCTGAAGGCGGGGTGGAACACCCTGGTGGCGCGGGCGGACGCCCACCACCTGCCGGAGTTCGTCATCGCCCTCGACGGCCCGCCCGGCCTGCGCTTCAGCGCCTGGGGCGACGTGCTCTTCGGCACCCCGTGGGCCGTCGTCGGGCCATTCGAGCTGCGCGAGGACCAGAAGCGCCAGGCCGCCGAGCATATGGACGCCTCGGCAGTCCTCGTCGGGCCGATGTCGAACACCGCCACCTGCGAGGCGGGCGAGGCATTCTGGGAGAGCTGCGACGTGGCGGCCCAGCACCCCCACCGCTACTTCCAGGGCGTCCGCCCCGAGCACCTGCCCGAGGCCAACGCCTTCGTCCAGGCCGCCACCGACCGCGTGGTGCCGGGCGACGTGAGGGTCGAGAACGCCGACGGCCTGGGCTCGGGCAGCGACTGGACGACCGTGCACCCGACGGCGGACGGCAGCGACGTGCGGCTGCTCCTCGACTTCGGCCACGAGCTGATCGGCCCCCACGCCTTCGAGGTCGCGGCCCCCGAGGGCACCATCCTCGACTTCCACAACTTCGAGTTCATTCAGCCCGACGGCCGCCACAACCTGGCCGAGGGGATGAATAACAGCCTCCGCTACATCTGCCGCGAGGGGATTCAGAGCTACCGCAGCATCGTGCGCCGTGGCTTCCAGTACAGCTACCTCATCCTCCGTAACATGACCGGCCCGGTGAAGCTGCGCGGCGTCCACGCCCTCTTCAGCAGCTATCCCCAGAGCCGGCGGGGCAGCTTCGCGTGCTCCGACGCCCAGCTCGACCGCATCTGGCAGGCCGGGGCGTTGACGCTTCGCTGTTGCGCCGAGGACACGTACACCGACTGCCCGACCTACGAGCAGACCCACTGGGTGGGCGACGCCCGCAACGAGGCCCTCATTGACTGGGCGGTGAACGGCGACCCGCGCCTGTGGTTCCATTGCCTCGAGCAGACGGGGCACAGCCTCGACCGCTCCGCCGTCACCGAGAGCCACGTGCCGAGCGCGTGGCAGAACGTGCTGACGGCCTGGAGCCTGCTGTGGATGCGCTCGTGCCGCGAATACGTCCTGTTCACGGGCGACCGCGAGCGGGGGCTCGCACTCCTCGATTTCGTCCGCCGAAACGTCGAGGGCCTCGCAAAGCACATCAATGCTCAGGGCCTGCTCGACATCCGAGCATGGAACATGTTCGACTGGGCGCCGATGGACACGCCGAGCCGCGGCGTGGTGACGCACCAGAACTGCCAACTCGTCCACGCCCTCCGCGATGCCGCCGAGCTGGCCACGTGGCTCCGCAAGGCCACCCTTGCCCGCTCCTGGCGAAAGATGGCCGCCGCGCTCTCGGACGCCATCAATGCGCACCTGTGGAGCGACGAGAAGCAGGCGTACACGGATTGCCTGCGCGACGGGAAGCACAGCCCGGTGTTCAGCCAGCAGACGCAGACGGCGGCCTACATCGCCGGTGTCGCGCGGGGAGCGCGCGGCCGCCGATGCTGGGAGATCGTCCAGACCCCGCCCGAGGGCTTCGTGCGGGCCGGAAGCCCCTTCTTCGAGTTCTTCCTCCTCGAAGGCTACCTCCGCGAGGGGCGGCACCAGGACTTCCTCGACACCGTCCGCCGCGACTGGGGGCGCATGATTGACCTGGGCGCGACGACCTTCTGGGAAACGTGGTCGAGCACGAGCGACCGCCTGACGCGGAGCCATTGCCACGCCTGGTCGGCGGCGCCCACGTTCTTCCTGAGCACCCATGTCCTCGGCGTGCGGCCGGGCGGCCCCGGCTTCGAGCCTGTGCTTGTCGAGCCGCACCCGTGCGGCCTCACCTGGTGCCGCGGCACCATGCCCACGCCGCGGGGCGACGTCGAGGTCCAGTGGGAGAACGAGGATGGGAAGCCCTTCGCCCTCCGCGTCCGCGCCCCCGAGGCGTTGGCCATCCGCGCCGTTCTGCCGCGCGAGGGCACGTTCCTCCTCAATGGGCGGCTGCAGGAAACAGGCAGGGGCTGACAGGAGGCCGCTCTTTGCATCGCAGCTTCGTCCCGCTCCTCTGCCTCGCCGCGGTCGCGCGGGCGTGGGATGGCTCGCCCGGGCCGCACGACGGCCAGCACCTCGTGGTGGTGCGGCCCGCCGACTTCGGCGACGTGATGGGCGACGAGGGCGCCATCTTCGGCAAGAAGGCGGTCCGCGTCGCAGGCCCCCGCTCCGCACGCCTCGCCGTGAAGCACGCCGGCCGCTACGCCCTCTGGGTCCGTGCCGCATCGCTCAAGGGCTTCCCAGTTCCACTGGCGGCTGAGCTGTGCCGCGACGGCAAGGCCGTGGCCAAGGGGATGCTCCTCGATGGCCGGGGCGATGCTGAACGCGGCGGGCCGGCAGGCTTCGAGGCGTATGCTGAGAAGGCGGCCAAGGTTGCGCCCGGCGACGCGGGCAGCGCCGACGAGTTGCTCTCGGAGGCCGAACGCGCGAAGCGGCCGAAGTCCTGGGCGCTCCTCACCCGCATCGAGCACCCGACTGGCGAGCGGCCCTTCCACTGGTGGAAGATCGGCGCGGCCGAGCTGACGCCCGGCGACTACGAGCTTCGTCTCGCGCCTAAGGAGGCGGTCAAGCCGGACAAGGCGCCTCACGCCGATGCCGCGTTCCTCTCCACCTGCCTCGACCTGGCCTATCCCTACGCGGGCGACATTGACGCGCCGCCCGCCAGCTACGTGCGCTTCCGCACCCAGGCCGGCGTCACGATCAGCGCCGGGCTGCGCATCCACTCCGACCCGTGGTCCACCCCCCGCGTGTGGCTCAATCCGTCGGGCCTGAGCGCCAAGGAGCGCGAGCCCCATGCCAAGCCCGGCCTCACCCGCTGGTATCGGCTCCAGGACATCGAGCGCGCGCCCGCCTTCGGCCCCACCGAATGCCGCCTGCTCCTTCAGCTTGGCGGCGAGCCGCGGAAGGGCGCGACCCAGTTCGCCATCTTCCCCCACCAGGACTATGTCCTCCGCGAGATCGCGTGGGACGAGCCGGAGGGGCTGAACGTCTCGATGGCCACGGACTTTGGAACCTATCTCCACAAGCTCCGCACGTTCCGCGACCACGAGCGCGAGAACTACGAGCGGGCGCTCGCGGCCACGGGCGGAAGGCTCTTCCCCCTCACGCGCGGCGACCCGGAGTCCGCGTCTCCGACGCGGAAGGCTTCCGCCCCGGAGGGGCGGACTCCCGGCGGCCTCTACTTCGGCAACGCCTGGGGGCGGGCGAGCGGCGAGTGCTTCGACTACATGGTGAAGACGCTGCGGCTCCTGGGCTTCAACTGCGTGGACGCCTCGGCCGACCCCGTGGGCAGCCGCAAGCTCTACGGCTGGACCAGCCACACGGGGCAATACTGGCCGCCGGCCTTCCTCCCCTTCGACGAGGCGGAGGCCCGGCGCAGATACGACGCCCACTACAAGGGCTTCGCCGACAAGGAGCGCGAGCTCTACGAGGGCGTGTCCATCTACCAGATCGCCGACGAGCCGGGCGAGATCGCCCGCACCGAGATGTCCGCCCCCATCTGGCTCTACGACGACGCGAAGGGCAAGTGGGCTGACCCCGTGGGCGGGAGCGACCTGAACACCCGCTCCGCCGCCCTCCACGATTGCGTGCTCGAGGGCAAGGTGGAGAAGCACGGCGACGCCATCGGCTTCCGCGTGGGGCTTGACAACGTGGAGAAGCCGACGGCCTATGCCTACTGGGAGATCGGCCGCGTGGGGCCGAGCTACACGGTGAACCTGGCGGCGGGCAAGGTGGGGCTGAAGCCCGAGGGGCGCATCACCCTCGGCCGCCCCGAGGCGAGCATCGGCGGCAGCCCCACGCCGTTCAAGATCGTCTACGAGGGCGACTCAGCCGCTCTTTTCGTGAATGAGCGCCTCGTCCACCAGCACGCGGGGTTGCCCGAGAAGGGCGGCTTCGGCTTCATCGGCGGCCCCAAGGTCATCGCCGAACTACGCCTCCGCCCCATCCGCAAGGACGAGCACATCGTCGTCCGCCCGCCAACCGCGACAGGCAAGGAGTTGAAGCTCAAGGAGGACGGGACAGAGGAGCTTGAGCTTGAGCCGGCGAAGCAGCCCGAGTGGGCGAAGCCCCGGCCACTCAAGGAGTTCGTGGAGAAGGACTGGGTGCCCAGCGGCGGCATGCCCGAGGCCCACGCAGCGTTCCGCAAGTGGGCCGCCGAGCGCGGGGCCACGCCTGACCTCTTCGGCAAGAAGTCGTGGGACGACGTTCGGCTGCTCACGCTCCCCTCGCTGGTGAAGGACGCGCAGCAGTCGCGCCTCTTCGCCTGGTCGCGGCGGTTCAGCAGTTGGCTCACGCCGCGGATGTTCGCGCTCTCGGCCGAGGCCATCCGCAAGCACGCGCCGAACCCGCGGATGCGCGGCTTCGTGGCCCTCAGCGGCCACGCGCTCTACTTCCCCAGCGAGATGCCGCTCGACATGTTCCAGCTCGCGGGGGCGGGCGAGTGGCTGATGCCGGGGATCAGCGACTGGATGTCGCTCGGCAGTTGGCGGTGGGACAGCCATCAGGCGGTCGCCTTCTCCGTCGCGCCCTACAACGCGGGCGCCCGCCGCTACGGCCAGGAGCCGCTCAGCCACCCGATGATGCACTGCGTGTGGCCCAGCGCCTTCCGAGCCTACACCATGCTCGCCAACCAGGTGCGATACATCAGCTTCTACAACTATGGGCCGATGTACGCCATCACTGAAGGCGGGTGGAACGAGGACGACTGGGCCTACCGCAACGTCCACGCCACGGCCAACCGCGCGGCCCAGTGCGACGACATTCTGGCCTCCGCCCGCGCCCGCCCGAGCCGAGTTGCCATGCTCTACGCCCACTCGACCGAGTACTGGCACGCACAGAGCAGCTTCGCGGACAAGCGGGCCGCCTTTCTCGCTCTCTCCCACGAATACTACCAGCCCGAGTTGGTTACAGAGGAGCAGGTGGCCGGCGGCGCGCTCAAGCACTACGACGCCCTGGTCGTCCTCGAGCCCTGGGTCGCCGCCGCGGCCCAGGAGGCCATCGCCGCGTGGGTGCGGGGCGGGGGCCTGCTGTGCGCCTACGCCGATGCCCTGACGCGGGACGAGTACAACGAGCCCACCGACCTCGTCTCGCGCCTCGCCCGCATCGAACGCAAGTTCGAAGAGAAGGCTCCTCCGGAGATTTCACAGATTCGGGTTCCCAATCAGGCTTCTTTATCTGTGCAATCTGTGGATGGGACTGAGTTCCGTCCGCATTCGGTTGTGCCCAACGGCATGCCCTCGGCTGTCGAGCCGAACGGCGCGCGGCTGCGTGCCCGCTACGGCGATGGCCGTCCCGCCTGGCTCGAACGCGCCGTGGAAAAGGGCAAGGTGGTCTACATCGGCCACCGGCCCGGCCTCACCTACACCGCGAAGGCGATCCGACGCAACGGCTATGAAACGGTGTGGGCCGACACCGGCCGGGCGCTGCTGACCACGCCGCTCCACGAGGCCAAGGTGCCCCGCGAACTGGTCCTCTCCGAGCCGCTGGTCATGGCCGCGCCGATGAGCACCGAGGCGGGCACCGTGGCGATCCTGTACAACATGCGCCCAACGCCGCTGGCGAACGTCAAGGTTGGTCTGGCGGAGCCGGCGAAGCCGCGCGGCGTGGCGGCATTCGATCGCGACCACCTCGTACGTCTCCCATTCGAGTATCGGGATGGCCGCGTGTGGGTGACGCTCCCGAAGCTCGACGGCGGGCAGATGATCGTCGTGCGGCGGAAACCCGCTCCGCCCGACGACCGGTGGACCAAGATGCGCGAGCGCGCGGAGCAGCAGCTTGCGTCGAACGATTGGCAGGCTCTGTCGGCCGGCGCCTGGTTCGCAGGCTTCTTCCCCTACGGGTCTTTCGGCCGCGACTGGTTTCTCGGCCCCAAGCTCGTGCCGCTCCTGAAGCACGAGCGCTGGCAGGTCCGCCGCGCCGCCGCCGAAGCCATCGGGCACCTAGACCACTCGGCCGCACTCAACGAACTCGCGGCAGCGATTGAGACGGAAAGAGACACCCACGCACTCGCGGACGAGTTGGCCGCCCTCTGCCGCCTCGAGGGCGTCCGCGGCCGGGAAGTGTGCGCCAAGTTCCTCAGCCATCCGAGCGTCCTTGTGCGTTGCCGCGCCGTGGCGTGGAGCTGGGATGAGACGGTGGCCCGGGCCGCTCTCGCCGACCCCGACCTCCGTCTCCGCATCGAGGGCATACGCCTCCTCATCCGGCTCGACCCGGGGAAGGCCATTGAGCTGGCCACCGTTCGCGCCGCCGATGCGCAGGAGCGCCCGCACTGGGCCGAGGCCATAGCCGGCAGCGACCCCGCCTTCGCCGCCTACCTCAAGGGCGGGATGCAGGGCAACGACCCCCTCCTCCTCGCCGTGGCTGGCCGGCGTGCGGCGCCCGAACTGGCTAAGGCCCTCCTCGCCCGAGCCGCTCAGCTTGCCGCCTCCGACCCTGCCCACTTCGCCCACGCCGCCATCACCCAGCGCGACAAACCCCTCGCCCGCGCCCTCTTCGCCCAGCGCGCCGCCCTCCCCCGCCACGTCGCCGCCGCCCTCCCCCTCATCCTCGAGCACGCCTTCGACGCCCGCCTCGGCGACGTGATGGAGGACTGGGAGCAGCAGTTGCGCAAGCAATAGGCTGAACGGCAGACCGCCTGAAGGCCGAACTACGAACGGGGGGTCCCGGCGTTCGTAGTTCGGCCTTCACGGCCTGTCGATTTACCCGGAACTGCGGATGCAGACAACGGAGGTCCAGGACCTGCCGCGGCGCGTCGCCGTGAGAAGACGCGGTGAGCCGGAGAAGGTCGCCTCAGCACGACGTGCTGCCGGTGC
>VGYV01000168.1 GCA_016872855.1 Planctomycetota bacterium | reverse complement strand
CTACGGCCCCCCAATATAATAGACTACCCCGGCCGTCCCCCGGAGTCAACGTGGCGGCCAATAAAGACTACGGCCCCCAATTCTGGGGAGCTTGTTGTCAGCTCTTGAGTCCGACCTTACAGGGGGGAGGGGGGCGTCCTGGCCCCTTTCTCGCGGGGCGATGCACTCAGAGGGGGAGGGGGAAGCCGCCCGCGGCGGAGCGCATCACGCGCTCGACCTCGCGCAGTTGCTCGGGGGAAAGGACGTCGGGCGGGCGATAGGCCGCCAGGTGGCGTGCGACCTCCGCGTGGGCGCGCTCCCAGAGGGTTGTGGATGGCCCGGAGAGCTGCGTGCGGTCAATGACGGGGCCGGGGACGCAATGCTCGGCGCGGAAGTGCTTGAGCGTGTGCTCGGCGGTCAACAGGTTCTGCTCGCGGAGAAGTTCGTCGAAGATGGGGTCGGAGGGGAAGTCGTTGCGCACCCCAATGCCCGCGGCCAGGCGGCGGGCAAGGCGGCAGGCCTCGGCGTCGAAGACGGTTTTCTCGGGCGACTGGCAGCTCTCGAAGTAGTGCATGCCCGGGCCGCTCACGCTGTTGATGCCCGCGAGCGCGGCCAGATAGTAGCCCGTGCCGCTCTCGAAGCCGGCTTGGGCATCGAGCGCCTTGCTGTCGCTCATCCCGATGTAGGCCTGGGTGGGGAGGCCCAGGTGCTTGCCGACCTCCGCGTAGGCGCAATCCATCATCTGCGCCTCGACCGCGCAGATGCTGGCGGCCATCGAACGCATGTCGAACACGCCCGGCGAGCCGCCGTACAGGATGGGCGCGCCGGGACACGTCGCCTGCGAGAGGACGATGCCGCTGAGGGTCTCCACCGTGTGCTGAATGACGCAGCCGAGGACTGAGATGGGCGCGACCAGGCCCGCGAGGGGCATGGCGATGAACTCGATGGGCACGCCCAGCTCCGCCGCCTTCATCGTGTTGTCGGCCGTCACGCGGCTCCACTTGAAGGGCGACGTTGGGCAGGCGGAGAAGAAGGCGAACGGCTTCTCCCGCAGCGCCTCGCGGGTGCCGCGGACGGCGAGCTGAAGCTCCGTCATCACGTCGAAGCCGGGGATGGTGAACGCCCCCGTGCAGATGGGCTTGCTCGTCGTCTTCACCAGGGCGTATAGGCGGATACTGTCGCCGATCTCCTTCGGCACATCGCTCGGCGTGATAGCGGTCGCCGAATAGTCAATCGCGTCCAGTTGTTCCACCAGCTTGCCATACGCCACCATGTCGGCGGCCGTGGCCGGCCGCATGGACTGCGTCTCGGAATCGAGCACCTTGATCGCCGTCGAGCCCGGCGTGAAATGCACCTTATCGCCCGACAGCCCGCAGCACCGCGTCCCCGCGATGTTCCACAACTGCACCTCGTGCGGACACGACCGGATGCACCGCTCCACCAACTCCCGCGGCAGCCACACCCACTCCTTCGTCCTGTCCGTGCGGCAGCCGAGGTCCCCCAGCCGCCCCAGCAGCCCCTCATGATGCAGATTGATCCCCCGCGTCTCCAGCAAGTGAAACGCCTCCTCCAGGATCCGCCCAATCATCTCATCGCTCAGCAGCCTCAATCGCGGCTTCATGCTGTTCTCCTCACCGAAAGGCGAGTCCGAACTTCTTGGCAGGTCTGCGAGGACACTGGTGCGCTCGATGCTATCGCGAGGAGCAGCTGATTTCAAGAGGTGGATGGAGTACTCCTCCTCCCCTCTGCCGGGCACGTTCGCGACCTATAGGGGCAGCTGTGTCGAGAGGCGCTATGACACACGGCTTTCTCCCCGCCAAGCGCTGCGTGGACCGCCCCTGTGCCATCTCGCCTTCTTGACAGAGGGCCAAGGCCGTGCGCGGTGCCAGCCCCCAAACCGCAAGGGGTTGGGTGCGCCCGCTATCTGCACGCCCGCGGCCTACAGATCACACGCCCTGCCTCCAGCTTCAACGCATAGTGCACAGGGCGCGCCCCCGCTCTGCCATACGAGCTTCGAGCTTTGGCACGAGCTTTGCGGTCAACCTTTGGGGTCAGGTCTTGCTTTTTTCTTTTTTGGCCCGGCCATTGTGAAAAGGAAAAAAGCAAGACCTGACCCCAACCCGTGACCCCAACCCGTGTGACCCCAACCCGCCAACCCGTCCAACCCGTGCAGTCTGTACCGCATGCCACCATACTAGCACCAGGTGGCCAGATCGTCAACCCTGGTCTCGTTGCGAAGCTCCGGCTTCGCAACGCTCATGGTGCGGCTCCTGCCGCAAAGGGGGTCGAAGCGGGAGCTTCGGGGTGGCGGCTGCGAAGCAGGAGCTTCGCAACCAGAGAACAGCACAGGGGCTTGTAGTGCGGCCTTCAGGCCGTGCGGATACGGGCTAAAGCCCGCACTACGAACGGGTTTGCGTGCGAGGCGAGGATCTCGACGGAGAGGAGTTGCTTGGCCTCGTGCTCGCCCTGGGTGGGGGCGTCGAGGCGGCCGAGGGTGCGGGCGTGGAAGTTGGCCTGAGCGAAGTAGAACGGCGCGGTTCTCACCGCAGCCCTATCTTCCGCGGCAGCAGCCCGATTCTACCGGATGTGCCGGTGGCTGCAAAGCGATGAATCCCGGGGGTTCGGGGGCAAGGCCCCGAGGCTTGTCCACACGACGGGCGTGTAATGCCCGTTCCTGCGCCCTCAGAACTGCCAGTAGATGAACTCGCTCGCCCTTGTGAGGTTGAGGAGGACGAGGAGGAGGGCGATGGCGGCGGCGATGCGGTGGGGGCGACGCGGGAGTCCTTCACGCGCCAGCGTTCGGAGCGGTGCTCGCCGGCCTTGTAGGGCGAGGAGGGGCACGCGGCCCTGCCCTGGAGCGGCGGGAACGCTGCCGAGCCACACCCGAATGTCGGGCCAGCCGTAGAACACGAACGAGGCGAGCCCGAGCCACGCGAACGCGGCGTCGCGCCGCCCGGCCCGCGCCAGCAGGAGTGCCCCCGCCACCGCGAGCGGCAAGAGAAGGAACAGGAACTCGTGGGAGTTGAAGAGCATGCTACTCCCCGCCCCCCAGCAGCCGGGCGGCGGGGCGGGTGGGCCTCCGTCGCGAGGTCGGCCATGCGGGCGACCTCGGCCATCGTCGCCCCGAGGATGGCCAGGTTGGCGTGGCGGCCGGGCCCGAGCGCGGGAGCCTCGGCCCTCAGCCCCCACAGGGTCCGCGACGAGCCGAGGAGCAGGGTGTCGAAAGTCTCGTGCCGCGCCCGCTCGGCCAGCGCGATCCGCGAGTCGGCCGTCGGTTTCGCCGCATCCAGAGAAGGCGAGACAACGATGCGGTAGGCCCCATAGGGGTCCACGAGCAAGTTGAGGGTGGCCACGGCCGCGCACAGTGCCGCGGTGAGAAGGCTGGCAGTCCTCAGGTGGCGCGCGTGCTGGGCCGCCCCGCGCACCACAGGCGCGGGGTGTCTGCTTGCGATGTCTGCCACCTCCTACTTCCTGCTCACGCGGGCCTCGGCCCAGGCGGAGCTGCCCACGAGCCAGCGCGAGAGGCTACAGTCCGCCTCCAGGCAAAGGGTCTTCACCCCCTTGACGTCAACCTGGACGGCCGCGGGCTTGGAGTTCCACTTGAGCCACTCGGAGCTGTAGAGGCGCTTGCCATCGCCGTGGACGACGAATTGGACTCGCTCGCCGCGGTCGCGGGCGGGGGTGGCCTCGAGGTCGTCCTCCATATCAATGCCCACGGTGGCACGGAAGAAGGCGTACTTCCCGTCTAGCGCGTACTCGATCTTCGAGGGAGCCCGGACGCCCAGTCCCCGGGAGAAGACGCGGGGCGCGGAGGCCCCGCCCACAGCCTTGGCCTTGGGGCCGGGCGCGCTCTCCTCAGGCACAAGGCCGATGCGGAGGGGGTTGCCCTGGTGCGAACGGTCGTAGCCCACGAGGCCCTTGTGCTGGTCCACGAGCGTGGGCGCCAGGTCGCTCAGGAATAGCTCGTCGGGCGGCGGCTCGGGCAGGGCGTGGAGCCTGGGCACTTTCTGGGGCTGGGTGGCCTGCCGCGCTGCGTCGTCGCCCGCAAATTGATACCGTCCGTCGAGCTTCCAGGCCTGGTCGAAGAAGCCCACGCACAGGAAGGTCTCGGGCGAGACCGTGCGGGTGTCGAACACCCCGTAGTCGAACCAGTCGTAGTTGTCGTACGGCCCCCAGCCGAACCAGTTGCCGAAGCGGTTGTTGATCTGGTCGAGCGCCGCGGGGGAGAGGCCGGCGAACACAACCACGTAGCGCGCGGGGTTGAGGGGGTTGGGGTAGCAGAGCTTCACCCCTACGTCGTCGCCCTTGAAGGTCTTCTTCCCCACGCGGATGGCGTCGCGCTCGATGGCGATGGGTATTGTGGCACGGTCGGCTTGCCCCACCGTGTCTTGCCCCGGCAGAACACGGCTGGGCAAGCCAGCCGTGCCACAGACGCGGGCGGCGACACTGTTCGCGGCCGGGCCGCCGTAGAGGATGAGGTGGTGGCGCTGGATGTCAGCGTCAGTCACGGTCGTGTCGTCCTTCACGCGGGGGCGGCAGTGGAACATCCGCTCCCAGTCGCGTGCCTTGGCCTCGGCCTCGCGGCGGATGACCTCGCGCTCCCAGGCATCGGCAGAGGTGGTTCCCCGGACGAGGAGGAAGCTGCCCAGAAAAGCGTCGGCCACGGGGCCTTCGAGGCCCTTCCTCTTCGCCAGGCCGCGGGGCAGCGGCCCTACGCTCCACTTGCCCCCGTCGCGCACGAATGTCGCGGCGCCTGCCCTCACCCCCAGCTCCTGCCCGTCAATCTTCACGTTTGGAGTCCCGCCTTCAGGCGGCTCCTGACCCGAAGACCGCCTAAAGGCGGGACTCCGAACGAGGTCGAGGGTGAAGGCGGCGACGTTGGAGGTGGTGATCTCGAAGCGGCCGCCGCCCAGGTGGCGGGCGTCAATCTCGGCGAACTTCAGGGGCTCGATGAAGCGCTCGATGCGCACCCAGTAGGCTCCCTCGTGGCGCAGGTGAGCGGTCCTGAACCGCACCCGCTCGGGGGCGGGGTTCCGCTTCTGGGCCATCATCCAGTCCCAACGCTTCGTGAAGAACTCGTTGGGGAAGCCCCAGTGGCGGACGGCTGGGAACTCCTGGTACTCGACTGGGCAGCCGAGCTTCTGGGCGGCGTCGGCCATGTTCCGCGAGTTGGCCACAGGCACCACGTCGTCAACCGCCCCGTGGGCGGCCAGGGCCGGCAGGTTGAGAAGGTTGCCCGCGCAGGCCACGGGCTCGACGCTGTCGAGGAGCCAGTTGCGAAGCTCGGCGAAGCGGGGCGGCATCTCGTAGCGGACGCGCCGCCGCTTCGGCTTCCAGGCGTCCCAGGCCCGCCTGTCGGCGTTCCCGCAGATCGGCGCGATGGCCGCGAAGCGGCCAGGGTGGTGGACGCCGAGTTGCCACGAGCCAGTTCCCCCCATCGAGCTGCCCTCGACGTACACGCGGTCGAGGTCCACCCAGTAGTCGCGCACCACGTCGTCAATCACGGCCAGCACGTCGTCCTCGGCCAGGAGCATGTAGTCCTGGCTCCCGCGCCCGTGGGGTGCCACGGTGAGGAGGCCGTTGTTCGTGCGGGCCGGGTGGCCCTGGAAGGGCGCGTACCAGCCGTGGCCGTGGAGCGAGACGAGGAGGGGGAAGGGCTTGTCGGCCTTGTAGTCGCCCGGGACGCCGAGCGAGTAGCTCTGGAGCGAGCCGTCGGCCTCCGCGCGATAGGAGCGCAGGATGGTGCCGCGTCGGCCGGCGAACGGGTCGTTGCCCGCCGACAGCGCCTTCAGGTCGTTCGCCAGGCCCTGGAGTGCGCGGGGGGCCTGGGTGGCGGCGCCGAAGAAGGAGTAGACGTCCCCCAGGCGGTGCTGCCAGTGGGCCACGTGGGTGCGGAGCCAGCCGAGCTGGCGCACCAGGGGGCCGCCGAGCGCGATGCGCTGGTCAATCTGGTCCCCGAGGGCGGTGAACTGGCGGAGCACGCCATCGGCGGAGACGGCCGTGCGGCGGTCGAGGCCCGCGTAGTGCTCTGCCGCCTCCTTCGCATAGGTCGCCTGCTCCTCGGTCCATTCGGCGGCCTCCAGCGTCGCCGCGAACACGTGCATCCGCCGGTTGTAGGGCAGGGCGACGGCCTCGAGCGTCTTCTTCGGGTCCAGGGCAATCCGCCTGAGCCAGATGCGAGGTTGGATTTCCTCGCGGACCATCGCCCGCTTCTCGCTCGACCAGGTGTAGCGGCAGGGGGCCTCGAAGGCCGCGCGGTCGCCTGCCTCGGGCTTCTGGCACCAGTCCTTCAGCGCCAGTTCCGCGTCAGCAGGGCCTTCCTTGTAGGTGAGGGCCAGCGTGTCCCGGAAGCTGCCATTCTCGGACGTGCCGACGACGTGGAGGGCCTTGTAGCGCCCCGGCGGCACCTCGAGCCGCTGGCCGTTGCACGACACGTTATTGAAGTCCCCCTTCTCCTTGCTGGGGAAGAGGAAGTGGGTGCCGTCGAAGGAGAACTTCGAGCCGGTGGCTGGCAGGTTCTCGGCGGGGAAGACCGAGCCGGGTATGTCGGCCGCGTGGTCGGGGCAGTCGAAATTGCCGTCGGACCGCCGCTGGGCGTCGGCGATGGCGTCGTTGTCGAACAGCGCCTCGAGCTTCAGCGGCACCTGGCCCTTCACGCCCCAGGGGTCCTTCGTCTCGGCTGCGAAGGAGACGACTGCGGAAAGCGCCAGCAGGAGCGCCACGCCACGGCATCTACTTCGTGGTGTCAATGACTGTCTCCAGTGCGGCCAGGCGCCGCGACCACTTGGTCTTGGGGAGGCCCACGGTAACATCCAGCGGCTTCGGCAACGTGTTGACTGCGAGGATGTGGGTCGCGCCGTCGTGCGCCAGGGCGCGGTAGCGGACGGGGCCTTTGAGGTCGGCGGCGACCTCTTTGCCTTCGAGGAGGACGGGCGCGAGCTTGGCCACCTCGGTCGCAATGGAACTCACTTCCTTCCAGCGTCGGGCGAAGACGGCCTTGTCGTCGCCCTTGAGCAGGTCGTAGTAGGAGTAGCAGATGAGGCCCTGCGCGCCGTGGATGAGGGCGAGGCAGACCATCGCCCGCTTCTCCTCCGCCGTCGGCTCGCGGTCCTTCGCGTCCTTCGAGTAGTTGGCCCACTGGAATATCTGCGGCACGCACCAGACGGGCTTCGCCCGCCACATCGCGTCCCGGGCCGTGTCCATCCACTCGCCCACCATCGTCACGGGGTGGCGGGGGATCGGATAGGGGTCCACGCCCAGGATGTCGGTGACGCCGTAGTAGAGGTGATTCTGCGACGGCACGCAGAGCACCTGGAACGCGGGGTGGTCAGGGTCGAGGTCGCACACGAGGTCGTAGGCCGCCTGAAGCTTGGGCATCCACTCTGGCCCCAGCTCGTCGTTGGTGTACCAGGCGAGGAGGGCGGGGTGGTCGCGCAGTTCGGTGATGTACTTCCTCATCTGGTCGAGGTCGCTCATCCTGCCTTGCTTCGGGTACCAGGTCGAGCCCTCGTAGAAGTCCTTGATCGAGTAGATGACCTTGAGTCCGTGCTTCTGCGCGCGGTCGAGATAGGCGCGCGGGTTCTCGCCGGCGCCGTAGCCGTAGCAGAGGATGGTGTTGAAGCCAGCCTTGGCGATGCGGTCGAGGTGCTCGTCCTCGGTCGGCCCGAGGTAGAGGCCGAGGGGGAAAAAGGGCTTACCCTCGACGAGCAGGCGGCCTGTCTCGTCGAGGGTCACCTTGCGGGGAACTGGCTCGGCGACGTGGAACGCGGCCTTCGTCGGCTCGCCCAAGCGCAGGGCGTTGAGATAGAGGAGCCCAGTCGCCAGAGCGTAGCGACCGACTGCGAGTTCGGGCAGGTCCACCACCCAGTACGCGGTTTCCTGCGTCTCGGCCTGGCGTGCGGAACGTCGCGTGGCGAGCACGCGGCCGTCGGCGCCGGCGATGGTAGCCTCGAACGTGAGGCCGCTGCCGGGTAGGTCGTGCTCGGCCAGGTTCAATCGCAGACGAAGGCCGAGCTTCTTTCCCTCGGTGGGCCGCTGGACCACCGCGCGGTAGTGGGGCGACACGATGCCGAAGTCGAGCACCGGGCCGCGGATAGCCGTGACCTCCACGTCGTCGAACCAGGCGGTGCCGGTCGTGTGCTGGCGCAGGTAGAGGACCACGTGGGCGCTCGCCGCGTCGGCGGGCACGGCGCCTGTCTCGCTCTTGATGCGGGTCCAGTCGAACGTGCCGGCCTTGCAGCCCGGATAGTGGCCGCCGAGCCATTTGCCCGCCTTGTCGGACCACTCGATGCACAGCCCCGCCCCCTGGTCCTGCGGGTCGCCGCGCACATCCTTGCCCTTCACCCAGGCGGAGATGCGGTAGCGCACGGCGGGGATGAGAGCCACCGGGGCGGTGACGAGGCGATAGAGTTCCCTGTCCGTGTTCGTGAAGCGCAGGCTGCGGGCGCCCGAGCGCTTCTCCGCCGCGTCCCAGGCGCACTGGCCGGGCGGCAGGTTCCACCCGACCGCGTCGAGTTCCAGGCCGGGGTTGGGGACGAGGTTCTTCCCCCAGTGGTCCTCGGGCACCTTGGGCGAGCCGGCGAGAAGGCACGCGCTCATCGCCGAAAGCATCGCCGTAGCCAGGCGCATGGCTGACTCCTATGGGCGCGCTGCCCAGAGGGTGAACTTGTTGGGAGTCCCGCCTTCAGGCGGCCCTCTTCTGCCCCACTCCGCCTGAAGGCGGGACTCCAAACGGGCTTTATCCCCCCTGACCCGGGTTCGGGCAACGTGCCCCGGTGTCCTGACACTCGGGACCAGAGCGATCAAACCAGCCCTGCACCGCAAAGTCAAGCGACGTAGTCGCGGATGAGCTTCACGTTGGCGGGCGGCGTTTCGTAGGGGAGGGCGCCGGTGCCGAGGAGGCAGTTGGGCCGCGTGGCCGCGAGGGCGAGGATGCGGTCCACCTCGCGGAGAATCGCCGCCCTGTCGCCGTGGGCGATAGTGTGGGGGTCAAGGTTG
The DNA here is from genome assembly GCA_016872855.1 of Planctomycetota bacterium. Classification (GTDB taxonomy): domain Bacteria; phylum Planctomycetota; class PUPC01; order DSUN01; family DSUN01; genus DSUN01. Next base: position 4,866 of record VGYV01000168.1, on the reverse strand, counting down.
ATGCGCACCTTGACGTGCGGCGCCTGGGCCGAGCGGGCGACGAAGGCCGCCTGGTTCGTCTCGGCGGGGCAGATGACGTAGCCCGTGCCCGTGGCCAGAATGTCGTCGAGGATCGGCTCCGTGTCGCCGCCGATCACGCACGGGACTGGGTGGCCGACGATGCCCGCGGCGATCGCCATCGCCCGCTTGAGCGCGGGCAGCTCGACCTCGCGGAATTGCCGCGGCGAGAGAAGCGGCGGGGCGGCGGCGGACTCGAAGAACGCCACATCCAGCCCCGCTTCGGCCACGGCCTCGCAGAACGCCGCCTGATTCGCCGCGAGCCAGAGGAGCCACTCGCGCGTCGCGTCGGGCTCCAGCGCAACGTCCTCCAGCAGCCCCGCGATGCCCCGCAGGCTGATGGCGGTGGAGAACGGGCCGCTGACGGGCACGCGCACGTCGGCCCCCGGCAGCTCGCGGGCCAGGCGGCGGCCCACTGCGATGGCCATCGGGATGCGCCCGTCGCGCCGCGGGTCGAAGGGCCGCAATCCCCGGGCCGCATCGAGGGATGTCACGAGCGGCTCGGCGATGGCGGGGATGCCACTCCCGCCCGGCTCCACGACGCGTCCGCCATACGCCTCGGCCTCGAGGTTGTAGATGTCAATGCCCACCACAACCGGTGAGTGTCGGTACTCGCGCCAAGCCGCGCGATGCGTGGCGAAGAGCAACTCCGCGTCGCGCGACACCTCCCACGGCGTTCGCCCGATCAGCGCCGCCGCGTGCTCGTAGACCGAGGGCGAGAAGGGGATCTTCACGGGCGCACTTCCTCGAACAACGCGCCTAGAGATTACCATTCCCCCGCCCCCGCGCGCAAGGTGCGTCGTTCCCAGTTTGGAGTCCTGCCTTCAGGCAGTCTTCTCCGGTTGGGTAAGGCGGGAGCAGAAGAAGACTGCCTGAAGGCAGGACTCCAAACGCCACAAGACGTGTTGCCCCATTTCCCCTGCCGCGGTAGAATCGTGGGAGCATTGCACCAAGAGCCCGATGGGAGAAGACAGCGTGGCACAACGGATCGTTCTGGCCGCCCTCCTCTTCGCCGCCGCTGCGGGGGCCGACGAGGCGGTGGTGCGCGTTGACCTGGGCAAGGCCGAGCGGACGATGGCCGGCGGCATCGGAGCCGCCTGGCACGCCATCCGCGCCGACGTGCCCGGCGCGCGCTCCAGCGCCTGGGGGGCCAACCCGCCCCTGGGCAACGCCCTCGCCTGGCGCCAAGTCCAGGACCACGCCGCATGGCTCGGACTCGACTGGCTCCGCGTGCAGATTGACCAGCGCATGTACGAGCCGGGGAACACCCAGTTCGAGTGGGACAACGAGGAGATGCAGACCCTCTACCGCATCCTCGACTGGGCCGAGACACACAAGGCCGACGTGTTTCTCCAGCAGATGTGGAGCCACGTGGCCTGGAACGCGATCACCAACGTGGACCCCGCCCGCAGCGCCCCGCGCTCCGTCGAGGCATTCGCCGACGGCCTCGCTACCCTGGCCGAGCACCTGCTCAAGACCCGCCGCTACACCTGCATCAAGTGGCTCAGCATCACCCACGAGCCGGGCCGCGACTGGTCCTGGTGGCAGGGGCCGAGCGGCCCAGAGTCCATCACGCCCGGCCTCGCCGCGGTCAAGGCCGCCCTCGAGCGCCGCGGCCTCAAGCTCCCCCTCTCCGCCCCAGGCTGGCTCGAACCCCGCGAACCCACCGCCCGCCGCATTGACTTCGACGCCCACGTGGGGGCCTACGACATCCACTGGCTCTCGGGCGTGGACGCCGAGCGCCAGCCCATCCTCGCCGCCTGGGCCGCCTGGGCGCGTGAGCGCTCCAAGCCCTTCTTCATCTCCGAACTGGGCGAGGTGCGCTTCGGCATCGGCCCCGCCGACCCAGGCCCAGCCACCTTCCGCTCCGCCGTCGCCAACGCCGAGGCCATCGTCCGCGGCATCGCCGCCGGCGTGGACGCCTTCAGCCGGGCCAGCCTCCTCAACCGCGGCAACATAGACGGCCAGTGGCAGCTCCTCCGCACGTGGGACGCCAAGACGTCCAAGCACCTGAAGGAGGCGGCCATCGAGCCCGTGCCCTACTACGCCTACGCCCTCCTCAGCCGCTTCACGGTCAAGAACTCCGAGGTCCTGGGCACCACGGTCGCGGCCAGCTCGCGGCGGAAGAAGGCCCCCGACCTCCCCGCCGCCGCCCTCCGCAGCCCCAAGGGGCAACTCACCATCCTCATCGTCAACCCCACCGACGCCGAGCACGAGGCCACGGTCGAGCTCACCGGCCTCGCCGCCCCCCTCACGCTCTTCCGCTACCAGCTCACCGGCGCCGCCCTCAAGGACCCTGCCGCCTTCAAGCTCACCCCGGCTGGCGGGCAAGCTCTGACGAAGCACGCGCCCAGCTTCGCCGAGAAGCTCCCTCCACTCAGCATCACCACCCTCACCACCTACCTCCTGGCCCCCGACGCCCCCGGCGCCATCGCCGAGTAGCCCCAGCCTCACTGGGAGTTTGGGAGTTGGGGTCAGGTCGTAGTACTCCATTATTTGGTGAGCCGCCGCTCGCAGGCCAGGGCGGCCTTTGCTATGCGCGCGTCGGTTCGCAGCCTGCGGGCAATCCGGCTGACCGTGGCGCTCACGGTCTGCCCGCGCACGCCGCCGTAGCGCGTGCCCAGGCCCGCCACCGGGCCACCAGTCAGGCGGCGCGCCAGGTACATTGCCACTTCCCTGGCCTCGTTGTGCCAATGGCCGCGAACGTGCAAGGTCTTCACCGGCACCCCGAACGTCTCCGCCACAGCCACGTCCACCTCGTCGAGGCTCAAACGCCCGCGCAACTCCCTGGCCGCGGGCACCTCCCGGTCGGGCAGCCGCCCCTCGAGCCATCGCCGCATCCGCTCGACGAATCCCTCCGAGCCCAGCAACGTGGAGGCGACCACTTCCCCGAATGGCGACCGGGGCGGCAACGCTACCCCCTCGGCCAGGAACCGGGCGTAGGCGGCCCGCGCGGCGCGTAGGGTGCGCCCGTGGCCCGCCAACACCTCCTCCCAGGCCAGCCACTCCGGCGCCTTGCCCCCGTGCAGGTAGAAACGGCAACTCCCCCACCGATGGGCTGCGGGGTCCTTCACCAGCCCCGCCCGCACGGGGTTCAGATGCACGTAGCGGCTCAGCTCCCACTCATGCCGTCCGTTCTCGACCAGGATGGCCTGGAAGCGCCCCTGGAGCAGCGGCCCGCAGCGCCCGTGGCGGCGGTTGTGCCACGACACGTAGCCCGAGTTCAGATCGTGCATTCCCGCCGACAGGTTCGGGTCAGGCGTTCGCAGGAACAGATGATAGTGATTCCCCATCAGCACCCAGGCGAACACGCGCCAGCGGCACCGCCTGGCCACGCGGTCGAGCAGGTCGAGCCACTTCTCCCGGTCCACGCCGTCGGCCACGACCTCGCGGCGTTCCAGTCCGCGGCTCGTCACGTGGTACAGCCCGTCGCCCACATCAATGCGAAGCGGTCGAGCCATGCCACAACTCTAGCGCAACTCCCGGCGCCCTGTCAAGCCAAATAATGGAGTACTACGACCTGACCCCAGACTCACCAGACTCACAGACTCACGACCTGACCCCGCACTCCCCTGACCCCGCACTCCCCGCACTCCCGGTGCCTTTCTCTGTGGACGCGTGCTGGGCGATGCGCTGCTCTTGACAAGGCCATAGCGGGCGGCTAGCATGGATGGGTGAGCCGAACGTGAGGCCGTGGCCCTCGAGTCGCGAAGGAGGAAGGGCGCGATGAACCCAGGTGACTCTCGCGTTACGCCGCTGCCCCGAGGCATCGAGGTTCTGCTCAAGAAGGCTTCGGTTGACCCGGAGTTCCGAAAGGTCCTTCTTGACAGCCGCGCTGCAGCCGCGAAGGGGATTGGGCTCGAGCTGGGCACGGTTGAGGCAGCGCTGCTCGACGCCGTGCCCGCGGGCCAACTGGAGGCGGTCATCGAACGCACGGAGGTCAGCCCAATGAGCAGGGCGGCCTTCCTCGGGAGCGTTGCGGCCACCATGCTCGCCGCTCTCGGCCCCAGCCGCACCGCTGACGCCTGCGTCCTGGGGATCACCGTTGACCGCCACGTCGTCTATGAGGAAACGGGCTACAACGGCGTGGTCACCCACGGGGTGTTGCGCGACAGGGAACTGCGCGCCAGGCAGACCACTATCGCGCACATCAACAAGTTCCTCGCGGAAGCGCACGCTCAGGCGTCGCGCGCGTGGGCGGAGAATCCCCCGCAGAAGGGCGTGAGCTTTCCCATGCCCGCGCCCCAGCCCATCCAGCTCAAGATACTCAAGGCATTCCACAAGGCCCAGGAGGCCCAGGACGCCTTGGCTGAGGTCCGGCGGCAGAGGGCGGCAGAGGTCCGCGAGCGCGAAGCCGCGCGCCTGGCCAAGATGAGCAAGGAGGAGCGCAAGCAGGCGAGCGAGCAGGCCGCGCTTCTCCGAGCTGCCGAGAAGCTCTTCCACGAGAAGCTGCAGGCCATACTCTCCACGGCCCCAGGCCCAGACGAAGGGGGCCCCCTGGGCATCCACAAGTGATCCTTGCTCAACACGCGCGAGCCGCTCTTCTTGGCGGACTAGCGCGGGGCTCGGCGGCCTCACGAAGAGACATAAGTGTTTGACATACAAGCGCTCATGCCAATGCGGCCCCGCCCACTAGATAACTCGCCACGATTCTGGATCGAACGGGGGGCCACGTGAGACTCCTTAAGCGGCAGCTGGCGTGTTAGCCTTGGCAAGGGAGGGACTGGCCCCTGGATACGGTTGAGCCCGTTCGAGGAAGCGATGCACGTTTGCGAGAAGTTCGTCAATCGTCTTGCACCGATGGTTGCG
>VGYV01000167.1 GCA_016872855.1 Planctomycetota bacterium | reverse complement strand
CGTAGCGAAGGATGCTCTCCGTTGCATCGCCTCCTCCTCACTCCTTGCCTGCGGCCAGAATCGCTGGCGTCGCAGCCCGCGTGGGTTCTGAGATAGTTTCTAAGAGAGTCCCCTGCGCGCCCCGGCGGTTCTGAAATCGGAAATCGGAAATCGGAAATCGAAAATCACTGTCCGCTCCCCCGCAGGTCGTCCACAACCCGGCCGTCCACCATGCGGACGACGCGGTGTGCGCGGCCGGCGATGGCGGGGTCGTGGGTGACCATGATGAGCGTCTTGCCGCGAGCGCTGAGCTGGTCGAGCATGGCGAGGATTTCGCGGCCGGTGGCGGTGTCGAGGTTGCCGGTCGGCTCGTCGGCCAGGATGACGAGGGGGTCGTTGGCCATTGCGCGGGCGATGGCGACGCGCTGCTGCTGGCCGCCGGACAGTTCGTTTGGGCGGTGGTGCAGGCGGTCGCCGAGGCCGACGAGGCGGCCCAGGGCGGCGGCGCGGTGGCGGCTGTCGCGCGCCGACCAGCCCTGGTAGAAGAGCGGGACCTCGATATTCTCGAGGACGGAGAGCTGCTGGATGAGGTTGTAGGACTGGAAGATGAAGCCGAGGCTGCGGCAGCGGACCTCGGAGAGCGCGGCATCGCCCAGGCGGGCCACGTTTTCGCCGCCCAGGAGGTAGGCGCCCGCGGTCGGGGTGTCGAGGCAGCCGAGGATGTTGAGGAGGGTGGACTTGCCGGAGCCGGATGGCCCCATGACGGCGACGTATTCGCCCTTTTCAAAGGCGAGGCTGACGCCGCGGAGGGCATGGACCTGCGCTGGCCCCATCTGATAGGTCTTCACCAGGTTGCGCAGTTCGGCGATTGGCATGCGACTCGCCACGGGAGTGCGTGTGGGCGGGGCGTCTCTGCCCCGCGCGGGGCACGGAGGCCCCGCCCACAATTTAGCCTGGAGGCCGGCCCCCTCCGCTGCCCCGTGGCCTGGGGCGGTCGCCGCGGCCCGGGCGGCCGCTGGGGGGTCGGCCCGAGGGCTGCTCGCTCCCGCCCTCGGAGGGGCCGGGTGGCGGCTTGACGGCCGGCGGGCCGGGCGGCGGCCCGCCGTTGAGTTCCTCTTCTTCCTTCTTCTTGCTCTTCTCCGCCTCCTCGTCTTGGACTGAGACGGTCTGGGGGGCCTCCATGAGGACGCGCTCGCCCTCGGCGAGGCCGGTGCGGATTTCGGCCACCTTGTCGTTGGCCTCGCCGGGCACCACCACGCGCATTTCTTCCTCGCCGTCGGGGCGGATGACGTAGACCACGCTCTTGCCGCGGTGCGCGCCGATGGCCTGGACGGGGACCTGGAGGACCTTGCTGACCGTCTTCACGTCAATCTCCACCTCGGCGGACATGCCCGGCTTCAGGCCGGCCATGTCGCCCTCGATGCTAATCTCCGTGTCGTACTCCTTCAGGTCGGGGTTGAGCCAGGAACTGGACGTGTTGGGGAGGATGGCGACCTTGATCACCTTGCCCGCGTAGCTGCGGTTGGGGAAGGCGTCCACGCGGATGCGCGCGCTCTGGCCGGTCTTCACCTTGTCCACGACGGACTCGTGGACACGGCACTTGACGGAGAGGGTGGAGAGGTCGGGCATCTTGATGATTTCCTGGCGCTCGTGGACAGTGGAGCCGACATCAATGGGGTTTCCGCGCCAGCGCCAGCTATCGCCCGAGGTGCCGTAGACGACGAGTCCGGGACTGGTCGCCTTCATCACGCAGTATTCGAGCTGGGCGGTGAGCTTGGCCAGCTTGTCCTTCTGGAGGAGGTACTTGGCCTCGGTGGACTTCACTTCGGCCTCGGCGGCGGAGATGGCGGCTCGTGCCCTGGCCTTGATGCGTTCGAGCTCGCGGCCCGCCTCGTTGTAGCCGGAGAGGAGCTTCTCGGCTTCCTTGGGCAGGTCGTAGCGCAGGTACAGCTCGCGGGCCGTGAGGGCTTGGTCGAGGGTGATGCGGTTCCGGAGGAGGGCCAGTTGCTCGGCCTCGAGCTGTTGGGAGCTCTTGATGCCCAGGCGCTTGAGGCGGGCGTAGCTGGCCACCTTGTCGGCGGCGCGCTTGAACTCCTCGAAAGCGAGGCCAATGTCGGCCTCGAGCTTGCGCTTCTTCTGGAGCACTGCGCCGCCGAGGGCGTTGGCCGCCCGGTTGCCGCGTGGCTCCGCCGCAGGCTCGGCCTGTGGCTTGTTCGAGTTGGGGTGCTTGGGGTCAGGGGAGCCGGCGCCTTCCTTAGGCGGCGTGGCCGACTCTTTGAGGGCCTCCATGACCCCGGCGAGAGCGTCGGCAACGTCGGCCTCCGCGCCCTTGCGATGGCCCACCGCCTCGTCGTGGAGCGCGACGGCCAGCTTCGCCAGGTCCAGGCGGCCGGCCAATGCGTCCTCGGCCAGGGCGAGGCCGACGTAGGCCTCGAGGTCCATCTTGCCGAACTTCACGTTCAGCTCGCCCTGCATGATCTTGCTCTCGCCCGAGCTCTTCTCGATGTCGAACAGCTCCTTGGCCTGCTTGTAGGCGGCCTCGGCGGTGGCGAACGTGACCTCCTGCTGCGTCAGCTTGTCGCGGATTTCTGAGGAGTCGAGCTCGACGAGGACCTTGCCGTTCTTGACATCCTCGTCGGTGATGATCGTGCCCTCGGGCACGAGGCTGATGATGGTGGCCTGGCCTTCGACCTTGGACTTGATGGTCTCGGAGCGGAGGGCCTCGAGGTTGCCCGAGTCGTTGACGACGATGGGCAGGTCGGCGCGCTGGACGGTGTAGGTGGCGCGGACGACCACGACCTTCTGGTTGCGCAGCCGCCAGAGCTGCCAGCCGGCGGCGCCTGCGGCCCCGAGGGGGATGAGGAGCAGGAGCCAGGGCCAGACCCGGCGGCGCGGCGGCGGGGCGTGGAGGGCCTCGAAGGCGTCGTCGAGGCCGAGCGGGCCGGGCGCCGCCTCCTCGACCGCAGGCTCGGGCGGGGCCAGCGGCTCGGCGGCGGGGCCGTTGTTGAGGGCGTTGCGCCTATGGCTTGCCATCGTTCACTTCCTGCCACACGCCGTCCTCGCCCACGCGCAACAGCTCGGTGTCGCGCCAGAGGGCCAGGCGGGCCAGGGCGTGGTCCACAAGGGTGCGGGTGAGGGCATTCTGGGCGTTCACGAGGGCCTCGTTGGCCTCGAGGAGGTCGCGGGCCGTGGCCTCGCCGAGGCGGAGGAGCTCGCGGGAGGCCCGCTCGCGCTGCTGGGCGAGGGCCACGCTGTCGCGCTCGATACGGTGGCTGGCCGCGGCCTCGTCGAGGGTGCGCCAGTCCTGGCGGACCGCCAGCTTGACGTCCTCGCGCAACTGCTCGGCGGCGCGCCGCGCGCGCTCGAGGCCAACCAGGGCGCTGCGATAGGTGTTGCGCTCCTCGACGCGGCGCAGCGGCAGCTCGGCCGTGAGCGTGGCCGAGTAGGTCCCGCGGCTCGGCTCGAAGCGCAGGAACTGCGTCGGCTCCTTCGTCGGCACGCTGGCGGCCAGCTTGAGGTCCACGTCCGGCTGAAGGCCGTTCTTCGCGATCTCAACGGCGCGCTCGGCGTCGGCCACGCGGTCCGCCGCGGTCAAAAGGTCGAGGCGCCTCTCGAGCGCCGTGGCCACCGCCTCGGCGGGCGCCACGCCGGCTTCCCGGAGGCCCGCCTCGCGGAGCCGCGCGACCTCGGCAGGGTCCAGCTCCACGCGCGCCTCGGGCGGAAGGCCCAGGAAGACCTTGAACTCGTCGAGCTGCTCGCGGTATTGCCGCACGGCGCGCACCCAGTTGGCCTCGGCACGCAACTCGTTCTGCCGCGTCTGGTCCACCTCGAGGGGGGCCATCTCGCCCTCCTTCTCGAGCTTCTCGGCGTCAATGCGCGCCTGGCGGATGCGCTTGTAGTTGCTCCACTGGTTCATCACCGTGTCACGCTGCTGGAGCACGCGGTAGTAGCGGCTCGTCACGTCTACGCAGAAGCTCTTGCGGAGCCGCTCGAACGTGCGGACGGCGTACACCACGTCGCGTTCGGCCTGCGTCAGGGCCTCGCGCGCCACCAGGCGGCCCGAGCGGCGGCAGAGGGGCTGAAGGTATTCGAAGGCCAGGAGCGACGTGGCTGTCGTCCGTGGATCGCCCGTCGAGAAGCGGAACAGGTCGGTCGCCAGACTCGCCGTCACCTGGCCGCCGAGGTCGAGGAGCTTGGTCACGCTGAAGTCCGAGCTGACCCCCGCCGATGTGCTGCCTGGGCTGTCGGTGGCGGAGGCGGCGACCGTGCCCGACCACTGGGGCTTCCACCGGAAGCGCTCGAGGGTGAGCGTGAGGGCCGTCAGGTACAGATCCTCCTTGCGCGTCTGGTAGTCGCGGCTGTGGCGCGCGGCCAGCTCGAGCGCCGCGCGGAGCGCCAGCCGCTCCAGCCCCTCCTCGGGCGGCAGGCCCTGCCCCTTGTCGAGGCCCTCGATGTCCGCCGCGCTCAGCGCCTTCTCCGCCTCGGTCGCACCCGCGGGCGCAGCGAACCGCGCGAGCGCCGACCCCGACGTGGGCTCCACCGAGAAGCCCATAGAAGTCCCAAGCACCCTGGCCCGTTGAACCGACAGAATCTGGTACACCTCGCGGTCAGCGTCCGCCCGGAACTTCTCCGGCTTCACCTTGCAGCACGCAGCGCAGGCCACGAGAAGCCCAGGAAGCCACCAACCGCGCGCAAGCGAAGCCATTCGCCGGACCTCTGACCGCGCTCGACTCCCACTCATAGCATAGTAGAGTAGCATTATCCGAGCCGATCTTCAACACAAAACTCGGCAGCGAGTGCAATAACGGATTTGCGCGCGGTATCGCGGCCAATCCTCATGTTGCAGGCTCGGCCGGGGGGTCGGCTGTAGCGGCAAGCGTCCCGCTTGCCGACCGCAACCGGGACGGTTGCGGCTACACTGCGGAGCGCCGCGCGCTCCTGGCGCCTTGGTCGCAGCCCCTACGGGGCGTGCTATGACAGCCCAGGGCAACGCTCTCATCTTTGCCCACATCTTCTCGTGGCCCCCGGTCAGCCCCCGAAGGGGGTGATCCAGCCGTAGCCCAGGGCGACCAACGGGAGCCCTGGGACAAGGCCAACCTGGCATAGAGCCCCCAACGGGGGCGATTCAATCGCCCTGAAACGCCCCCTTCGGGGGCTTATGCCCTGCGGGCGCCCGATCCCAGGGCTCCCGTTGGTCGCCCTGGGCTACGGCTGGCTCGCCCGCATTCGCGGGCTACGGCGGCGGGAGATGTGGGCAAAGATCAGGGCGTTGCCCTGGGCTATCATAGTACGCTCCTGCGGAGCTGAGAGGCCCAAGGTCACCTGCCAGATTTGGGGGCAATACCCATCGGCACAAACCTCCCCTGTTGTCTGGACCCCGTCCAAGGCGGTATTGCTGCCCGGCCATTGACGCCGCGGGCCGCAAGTGCTACTTTGTCTCTGTTGCGGAAAGTCCCTTGCAGGAGGGTCCCCGTTCGGAGTGCGGGCTTCAGCCCGTATCCTCGCGGCCACGCCGCCAATCCAAGATACGGCCTGAAGGCCGCACTCCAAACCGGGACTTTCCGCAACAGGAACTACTTTGTTGCTGTGGCGGAACGGGCTGCGGGACTCCAGATGGAGGGCGGAAAATGCGGCTTGCCGTACCTCTCGCCTTGCTCATGTCACTTCGTGCGGAGGGAGCGACCGTGAAGCTGACCGTTGCCGAGCCCTCCGGCGTCGAGCGCAAGGGCTGGCCCGTCACCTCGGGCATCCCCTTCGCCCAGGGCGCGCTGCGCGAGCCCGAGGCCGCGGCTCTCTTCGACGCGGAGGGGCGCGAGCTGCCCCTCCAGACCGAGGCCCTGGCCCGCTGGCCCGACGGCTCGGTCCGCTGGCTCCTCCTCGACTTCCAGGCGGACCTCAAGCCCAACGAGAGAAGGGTGTTCGAGCTGCGCCACGGTCCTAGCGTCACCCGCGCGGCTGTTGGCCAGCCCGTTCACGTGAGAGAGGAGAAGGACGGCTTCACCGTTAGCACGGGCCCCCTCCAGTTGCGGCGCCGGGGCCTGGGGAACGTGCTCGACGAGGCCCTGCTGGACCTGGATGGCGACGGGCGCTTTGAGAGCATGACCCCGTCGCCCTCCTCGCGCGGCTTGCTCAACCTGGAGCTCCTGGTGCCCGAAAAGCAACTCTCGATGTACGACATGGACACAGGCCCGACCACAATCGCCATCGAGCAGAGCGGGCCGCTGCGGGCGTGCGTGCGCATCGAGGGCCGCCACGCGTCGCAGCGAGGCCCGGTGTTCCGCTACGTGATGCGCATCCACGCCTTCCGCGGCCAGCCGTTCCTCCGCACCCTCTACACGTTCATCAACGACTACCAGGATGCCCTGATGGCGAAGCTGGTCGCCCTGCGGCTGAACTTCAACGCCGGGCCGGGGATGGGCGCCAAGCCGTACGGCCTCCTCGGCGCCTCTTGTGAAAGGCGAGCTGGAACCGACGCGCGACGCGCCTTCCAGCGGGATGAGAACCACTATCTGCTCGATGCCGACGAGAGAGTGCCCGACGGGAAGCTGATCGCTGGCCCTGCGGCCGGATGGGCCGCCATCGGCGGCGGCAGAGCCGGCCTGGCCGTGGGTGTGCGGGAGTTCTGGCAGAATTGGCCCAAGGACGTCCAGTGCTTCGTTGGGTCCCATGGCCGCAGCGAAGGCACCCTCGGAGCGATCCGCGTCGGCATCCTCCCGTGGTTCCCCAAGGGCCTCTACGACGGCAAGCCAATCGAAGAGGAGAACAAGCTCTACTACCACCTTCGCGACGGGGTCCACACCTTCAAGGTCGGCGTGGCGAAGACCCACGAGCTGTGGGCGACATTCTACGGCGGCGAGCCAGATAGCGACAAGCTCTCCTGCTTCTTCCGCGCGGTCGAGGAGCCGCTGCTGGCCACGTGCGAGCCGGCGTATGTGAGCGCGACGAAGGCGGCGGGGGAGTTCCCGCCGGCCGACCCCCAGAAGTTCGGGGGCTACGACGCCTGGCTCAGCCGCGCGCTCGACGCCCATCTCAAGCGCCGCGAGCGCGAACGCGAGTTCGGCATGCTCAACTACGGCGACTGGTTCGGCGAGAGAAAGGTGAACTGGGGCAATCTCGAATACGACCTCCAGCACGGCCTCTTCCTCCAGTATCTTCGCACTGGCGACCGCCGCTTCTTCCTCCGAGCCGAGCAGGCCGCACGCCATCATATTGACGTGGACGTCGTCCACGCGACGAACCCGCACCTGAAGAACCCCTGGGGCCGCCCGCCCGAGGCCGGCGACATCTGGCTCCACTGCCTCAACCACACCGGCGGCTACTACGACGAGAAGACCTCCGGCCTCCCCGTGGACCGCACCTATCACATGGGCCACAGCACCAACTACGGCCACGTGTGGATAAGCGGCGACCTCGATTACTACTACCTGACGGGCGACCGCCGCGCCCGCGAGGTCGCGCTCATGGTGGCCGACACGATGGCCCGCCACTGCCCGACGCAGTACAGCGACCACATCCGCGGCCTCGGCTGGCCCCTCATCCTCGTCCTCGCCGCCTACGACGCCACGCTCGACAAGAAGTACCTCGACGCCGCGACGAAGTGCTGGGAGGTGCTGAAGAAGAACTTCGACTGGCAGAAGGGCTGGGTCGTCCGCCTTGCCAAGGGCCACTGCCTGCACGACGACCGCCGCTGCTACGGCAACGTGCCGTTCATGGAGGGCCTCACCCTCTGCGGCCTCGCACGCTACCACCGCGTCACCGGCGACCCAGAGGTCCTCAAAGCCATCAGCGTCGGCATCGACCAGATGATCCGCGAGTGCTGGATGGAGGACGTCAAGGCGTTCCGTTACACGCCCTGCCCATTGACCAAGCCGACGCCGTACACCACGTTGGCCGCCGAAGCGATGGCCTATGAGGTGGCCCACACGGGCAACAAAGAGCACCTTCGCATCCTGCGCGAGGGCCTCCGCGCCGTCTTTGGCAAGACCGGCGCCGACTTCGGCAAGGGCCTCGCCCAGTTCATCCACTTCACCCCCCACGCCCTCGCGGCGCTGGAGGAATGAGCTTGCTGGCTGTGTGCCAGATAGCTTCCAGCGATTCGGCTCATTGGGGCGAAGACTGCCTGAAGGCAGGACTCCAAGCGGGTCGCTCTCCTGGTTCGGAGTCCTGCCTTCAGGCAGTCTTGGTCCCGGCCATGGCGCTGCCGAATCGCTGGAAGCTACTTGGGGGACTCGCCGTGAGCCTGACGTATCGGGCGCGAGCATTGGCTGCATTGCTTGCCATCCAGTTGGTGGCAGGGTGCGCGCTGTGGCCGGCGGGCAGCCCCGCCAGGCTGGTGCCCCTCCAGCTCAAGCTGCCCGCACGCCCCATCCACGAGCCAGGCCGCAACCGCTGGTCCATACCCCACGACGAGCCAGACGTGGACATCCCTACCCGCGAGCCGCGCCCGCCCTTCCTCGTGCCCGAGGGCACGGTCAACCTCGCCGCCCATCGCCCCGTCACGAGCAGCGACCCCGCGCCTATCATCGGCTCACTGGACCAGATCACCGACGGCGATAAGTGGACCTATGACGGCAGCGTGGTCGAGCTTGGGCCGGGGCTTCAGTGGGTCCAGATAGACCTCGCGCAGCGGGCGCCCATCTACGCCATCGTCGTGTGGCACGATTTCGTCCCGCGTCGCAGGTGGGAGGTCTGCCGCGACGTGATCGTGCAGGTGGCCGACGACCCGAAGTTCCGCAGGAAGGTCCGCGCCCTCTTCAACAACGACCGCGACAACTCCGCCGGCCTTGGCGCGGGCACGGACAAGCCCTACGCCGAGACGTATGAGGGGAAGCTCATTGACGCGAAGGGTGTCGTCGCCCGCTACGTCCGCCTCTACGCCAGTGGCGGCTCCGAAGTGGAGTTCAGCCGATACATCGAGGTCGAGGTCTACGGCCTCGGCAAGGCCAAGCCCCCACGTGCTGCATTCGTAGGAGAATGGCCATGAGACGAGTTGGGCTGTTGGTGGCGTTGGTCGCGCTCACGATTATCGGCGCGCCCGCACTGCGCGCCGGCGAGGGCGAGATGCCGGTGCTGTTCCAGGAGGACTTCTCGAAGGAGGGGGCGCTGGAGAGGTGGGAGCCGACCGATGCCGCGCAGTGGAAGATCGGCGCGGAGGGCGACAACAAGGTCCTCTCGCTCCACGAGCGGAAGTCGGCCTACAAGACCAAGGTGCGCTCGCCTTTCAGTTTCGCACTCCTCCGCGACGTGGTCGTCGGCGACTTCGTCCTCGACCTCAAGGCGAAGTCCACCGTCAAGCCCTATGGCCACCAAGACCTCTGTTTCTTCTTCGGCTACCAGGACCCAACGCACTACTACTACGTCCACATTGCGGTGGCGGCGGACCCGAACGCGCATTCGGTGATGATCGTGAACGACAAGCCGCGCGTGTCGCTGATCGGGGAACCGGGAAAGGACGTTGGCGGGGCCAGCTTCCGCACGAAGGGCGTCGTGTGGGGCGAGGCCTGGCACAACATCCGCATCGTCCGCAAGGTCGCCGACGGCCTCATCGAGGTCTACTTCGCCGACATGGCGAACCCCGTCATGCGCGCGAGCGACAAGACCTTTGCGTGGGGGCGGATCGGCGTCGGCTCATTCGACGACACGGGCGACTTCGACGACATCACGCTGCGGGGCATCAAGGTCGAGCCGGCGAAGGACAAGCAGTAGCATCATCCGGCGTGGTCCCCAACGCGGAACCGGCAGACTCTGGCCCCCAATTCTGGTGGGCTTACGGTTAGCTCTTGAGTCCGAGCCTCTCCCTGCCCTCTCCCTGCAAGGGAGAGGGGTCCGAACCCTCGCCTCACCAGGGAGCGGTGAGCTTTGACTCAGCGGCTGCGCTGCGCTATCATTAGGTCTTGGGCAACCGAGGAGGAGTCCCGTAGGAGCCTGTTGGATGTCGAAGCGGTACAGCGTGGCGGTGGTCGGCATCGGGGCCGTGGGCACCGAGATGCTCAAGGTGCTCCACCAGCGGCAGTTCCCGGCCAAGAGCATCCGCGTGTTCGCGCGGTCGGCGCGGGCCGAGGAGATCGCCGGCAAGACCTATCAGGTGGAAGAGACGACGCCTGAGGCGTTCAACGGGGTGGACATCGCTATCTTCGCGGGCACGGAGGGGGCGAAGGGGGCATCGCAGCTTTACGGCTGGCAGGCCGTGGCCAAGGGCGCCATCGTGATTGACAACGGCGACGACTTCCGCATGGACCCTCGCGTGCCGCTCGTGGTGCCCGAGTGCAACGCCGAGGCGCTGAAGCAGCACCAGGGGTTCATCGCCAACCCCAACTGCTCGACGATCCAGATGGTGGTCGCCCTCGCCCCCTTGCACCGCGTGGCGAGGATTCGCCGCATCGTCGTCTCCAGCTACCAGGCCGTCTCCGGCACGGGGCGGAGCGCGATTGACGAACTCCAGAACCAGGTTACGGCCATCGAGAAGGGCCAGGAGCCGAAGGCGCAGGTCTATCCCCACCGCATCGCGTTCAACCTCTTCCCCCACATCGGGCGGCCGAGCGATGAGATGCCCGGCTACTACACGGAAGAGGTGAAGATGCGGCGCGAGACCCGCAAGATACTCGGCGACCCCGAGATACAGGTCTCCGCCACCTGCGTCCGCGTGCCCGTCTTCAACGCCCATTCCGAGACGGTGAACGTCCAGTTCGAGAAGAAGATGAGCGCGGCGCAGGCCCGCGAAGTCCTCAAGAGCGCCCCGGGCGTTGTCGTGATAGACGACCCGGCCAAGGCCGCCTATCCGACGCCGCTGATGGCCTCGGGCACCGACCCTGTCTACGTCGGCCGCATCCGTGACGACGTGAGCCTGCCGAACACGATTGACCTGTGGTGCGTGAGCGACAACATCCGCAAGGGCGCGGCCCTCAACGCGGTCCAGATCGCTGAGAAGATGATTGAGATGGGGTTGATCTGAGGTTGGATGAATGGGTGAATGGATGATTGGATGGATGTAGGGGCCCTGTGGGTCTGACATTCATCCATCCATCCACCCATCCAATCATCCCCGTCTCCGCTGTCGCAGGTGGGGGAACCACGATGGGGATTTTCAAGGCCTACGACATTCGCGGCGTGGTGCCCGAGGAGCTGAACGAGGCTCTGGCCGAGAAGATCGGCGCGGCGGCCGGGAGCTTCTTCGAGGGCAGGACGATCGTGGTCGGGCACGACATGCGCGTGTCGGGGGAAGCCATGTCCGATGCCCTCATCCGTGGCCTGACCCGCAGCGGCAAGGATGTGGTGGACATTGGGCTGGCGACGACGCCGATGGTGCCGTTCGCCGTGGCCAAGTACGGCTACGACGGCGGCATCATGGTCACGGCCTCGCACAATCCGAAGCAGTACAACGGCTTCAAGCTTACGGCAAGAGGCGCCGAGCCTGTGGCCTACGACACGGGGATTGACCGCATCGAGAAGATGGTGGGGGAGGGGGGGGCCGTCCCTGCCGCGACGGCCGGCTGCGTGAGCCGGCGCGATGTGTTGAGCGACTATCTGGACCACCTGATGCAGGCGGCGAAGGGCATCGGCGGCCTGAAGGTGGCGATTGACGCGGGCAACGGCATGGCCGGCTACCTCATCCCGCCGCTCTTCGAGCGGATTCCGGGCGTCGAGAGCGTGCCGCTCTTCTTCGAGCTGGACGGCACGTTCCCCAACCACGAGGCCAACCCGCTGAAGGCGGAGAACCTCGTTGACCTCCAGAAGAAGGTCGTGGAGGTGAAGGCGGACCTGGGGATCGCGTTCGACGCGGATGGCGACCGCGTGGCGTTCGTGGATGAGGCTGGGTGGGCGGTGCCGTGCGACCTGGTGACCGCGCTGATCGCGCGGGAGATACTCAGGGAGAGCCATGGGGCGACGATCATCCACGACCTGCGGTCGAGCTGGGCCGTGCGGGAGGAGATTGCGGCCTGCGGCGGCGTGCCCGTGGTGACGCGGGTGGGCCACTCGTTCATCAAGCGCGCGATGCGCGACCACGACGCCGCCCTCGGCGGGGAACTGAGCGGCCACTACTACTTCCGCGAGAACTTCTACTGCGACAGCGGGGCGTTCGCCCTCCTCAAGGTCCTTTCGCTCCTGTGCCGCGAGGGCAAGCCCATGAGCCATCTCATCGGGCCGCTCCAGCGCTACGCGGGCAGCGGCGAGATCAACTCGACCGTGGCCGACAAGGACGCCAAGATCGAAGAACTGGCTCAGACCTACTCGGCCGGGAAGGTGCTGCGCCTCGACGGCCTGAGCGTGGAGTTCGAGGACTGGTGGTTCAACGTCCGGCCGTCGAACACGGAGCCGCTGCTGCGGCTGGTGGTGGAGGCGAAGAGCCGGGAGCACATGGAGATACGCCGCGACACCCTGCTGCGGCAGATACGCCGGGGCTTCGCGGTGCGCAAAGTGCTGTTCACGACCGACTTCTCGCCCTATGCGGAGCAGGCTATGCCCCACGCGGTGAGCCTGGCGCGCGAGCACGGGGCGGAGCTGCACGTCCTCCACGTCATTCCCACACCCGAGCTGACCGTGCAGTTCGACGTGGCCGGGCCGGCCTTCGACGCCTCGCTGCTGGCGGAACTGGAGCGGGGGGCTCAGGAGCAGATGGCAAGGGTGGTGCCGGGGGAGACGCGGAAGGAACTGACCGTCGCCTTCGCCGTGCGGCGCGGCGTGGCCTTCGTCGAAATCGTCCGCTACGCCCGCGAGGAGGGGATAGACCTGATTGTGCTTGCGACGCACGGGCGAACGGGGCTGCGGCATGCGCTGTTCGGCAGCGTGGCGGAGAAGGTGGTCCGGAAGGCCCCGTGCCCGGTGCTCAGCGTGAGGCCCAAGGGCCACGACTTCGCCATGCCATGAGGCGGGTCACTTCAGCAGATGTTTGGCGAGGCGAGAACCATTCCCCCTCTCCCTTGGGGAGAGGGTTGGGGTGAGGGTGCCTGGACCCTGCGCGCCCCTCAGCAAGCACCCTCACCCGCCCGCCTTCGGCGGGCGGCCTCTCCCCGAGGGAGAGGTGAAGGACCGCAGAGGCGGGGCCAATCAGGCACATCATTCCTGGAGGCGGATTTCCTCGCGGGAACGGGAGCCGCGAAAGACGGCTGCGACGCCCCAGGCGGCCTCGCGCATCACCCGCCGCACGACCTCCTCCTCGTCGTCAATCGGGGCAGGAATGGACTCGCCGATGGCGAGGCGCGGATAGTAGTACTCCTGCTGCGTGAGGCGCCAGGCGACGGCAGCGGTGCGCACGTCAATCACCCGGGCGGAGATAACCATCTTGCCGCGGAAGACGCCGAACGACTTGGGGTCCTTCCCACGCAGCTCGTGGACCTCGCCGACTACCACGTAGCGCGCGCCGACGCTCTGGCCGAGGTCGGGGAACGGCACCTGCGCGATGTCCTGGCCCGGGACGGCCGCGGTCAGGGCGTCGTAGTCCAGCACCTTTGCCATCCGGCAGCCCTCGCGGACGAGATCAACAATGATGAGGGAGAATGCCTTGCCGACCTCGGACTCGTAGTACTTGCGGTTAGGTGTGGCGAAGGGGAGGATGAGGACGGTGTCGGTCCCGAGGTTGAGGAAGCCCTTCGGGCGCGCGGGGCCACCGAAGAGCTCCTCGCAGCCGCACGGGAGAAGCGCCAGGACGCCGATGGTTGCGAGCAGGACAGCAGCGGCCAGGGCGCGGCTGGTACGGGAACGAGGCAGGAATCGCTTCATGAGACGCTCTCCTCAAAGAGGCCAGGGGGCGCAATTAGTTTCTGTTGCGGAAAGCCGAATTCGCCGAACTCGGGCCGTGCTCGGAAGCCAAAGACTGGCTGAAGCCAGGACTCCGAACGCGTTCGTTCCTTGTTTGGAGTCCTGCCTTCA
>VGYV01000166.1 GCA_016872855.1 Planctomycetota bacterium | reverse complement strand
TAGCACCTCAGGCACGGTGCCCGAAGGGAGAGTCCTGTTTGGAGTGCGGCCTTCAGGCCGTATCTGGGCGTACGGGCTGAAGCCCGCACTCCGAACGCGCGCTACGTGATTTGTGGCCAGAGTAGTAAGAACGTCAGAACGTCGCACGCGGTCTCACAAGCGGGTGCGGATGGGTGCCGGGGCGGGTGAGGTCCCGGCCAGTTTGCCCCGGGGCGAGGCGCTGGAGCCGATGGGCGTTCGGCGTTTGATTCCGGGGCCGGGCGGCGGGTATAATGGCCCGCCGTCGCGGGAGCCACGGACAAACGAGTTTGTCCGTGGCGCCCTGGTCTCTTGGGGGAGGCGCGGGTGCCACCCCCAAACTTGTTTGGGCGTGTCCGCAGAACCACTTCGGGGTCCAGCCACCCAAGGTCAGACGCAGCTATGGCGGTGCCTCTGGAGCGCAAGCGCAATATCGGGATCATTGCGCATATTGATGCGGGGAAGACGACGACGACCGAGCGCATCTTGTTCTATACGGGCCTCGAGCATCGGTTGGGGAACGTGGACGACGGGACGACAGTGACCGACTGGATGGAGGAGGAGCGGAAGCGTGGGATCACGATCACGGCGGCGGCGGTGACGTGTCCGTGGCGTGACATCGAGATCAATATCATTGATACGCCTGGGCACGTGGATTTCACGGCGGAGGTGGAGCGGTCGCTGCGGGTGCTTGATGGGGCGGTGGTGATTCTGGATGCAGTGGCGGGGGTGCAGGCGCAGAGCGAGACGGTGTGGCGTCAGGCGGACAGGTATCGGGTGCCGCGGCTGGTGTTCGCGAACAAGATGGACCGGCCGGGTGCGGACTTCGATAAGTGCTGCGACATGCTGCGGCATCGCCTGGGGGCGACGCCGCTGCCGGTTCAGATACCGCTGGGCTCGGGGCAGGACTTCGCGGGGGTGATTGACCTGGTGACGATGCAGGCGCGGCGCTACGACGCGGCGACGGAGGGAGCGACGTTCGAGGACGGGCCAATTCCGCCCGAGATGCACGAGCTGGCGCAGCTCCACCGGGACGAGATGGTGCGCATCTTGGCGGAGAAGTGCGATGCGGTGATGGAGAAGTACCTGGATGACGCGCCGATTGGGGAGGAGGAGCTGCGGGCCGCCGTCCGCCGGGAGACGATTGCCAACCGCGTGGTGCCGGTGCTGTGCGGCGCGGCGTTCAAGAACACCGGCGTGCAGGCGCTGCTGGACGCCGTGTGCGACTATCTGCCGGCGCCGAACCAGGTGCCGCCGGTCGAGGGGACACATCCGAAGAGCGGCCAGGCCATCCAGCGGCAGGCGAGCGAGAAGGGGCACTTCCTTGGCCTGGTGTTCAAGGTCGCGTCGGATGAGCACGGGGACATCTTTTACGTGCGGGTCTACGCAGGGAAGCTGGAGCCGCGGCAGCACGTGCTGAACCCGCGGACCGGGGAGCGTGAGCGGGTGACGCAGCTCTTCCGGATGTACGCCAACGAGCGGGTGGGCATCGGGGAGGCGGTGGCGGGCGACATCGCGGCCGTGACGGGGCTGAAGGCGTCGAGCACGGGCGACACGCTGTGCGACCCGCGGCACCCGATTGTGCTGGGGGGCATGAGCTTCCCGGAGACGGTGGTCTCGATGGCGATCGAGCCGAAGACGAGCGCCGAGCGCTCACGGCTGGACGCTGTGCTGGCGCGGCTGGAGCGTGAGGACCCGACGTTTCGGCGGCGGGTGGACGCGGAGACAGGGCAGACGATCGTGTCGGGCATGGGCGAGCTGCACCTCGAGGTGCTGAAGCACAGGATGCTGAGCGATTTCCACGTGGACGCGAACGTTGGGCGGCCGCGGGTATCGTACAAGGAGACGATCGTGCGCGCGGCGGAGCACGAGGCGGAGTACGTGCCGCCGATTGGCGGACATCCGCAGTTCGCGCGCGTGCGGCTGCGCCTCGAGCCCATGCCGGGCTCGACGGAGTTCCGCGTGCAGTTCCTGGTGGGCGACGAGGAAATCCCGCGGGCGTTCCGCAGCGTGGTGCAGGAGGGGGTCGAGGGCGCGGCGAGCGCGGGGGTGCTGGCGGGCTACCCGATGGTGGGGGTGCGCGTGCTGGTGGTGGGCGGCGCGTTTCATCCGACGGAGTCGAGCGAGGGCGCGTTCGCGGCAGCGGGGGCGCGCGCGTTCCGCGAGGGGGCGGAGAAGGCGGGCGTGGCCATCCTCGAGCCCTGGATGCGCTTCGAGGTGATGACGCCCGAGGCGCACCTGGGGGACGTGCTCGGGGACCTGAACGGGCGGCGGGCGCACATCAGCGAACAGGCGATTCGCAGCGGCGTGCACGTGCTGGCGGGCAAAGTGCCGCTGTCGGAGATGTTCGGCTACGCGACGGCGCTGCGGTCGCTCACGCAGGGGCGGGCGACGTTCACGATGGAGCCGGTGGCGTATCTCCCCGTGCCTGATGAGGTGGCGCGGGCGATGGCGTTGTGAGGGCTAGTGGCGCGGCTTCTTTGGACTTGACTCGCCGGGCCGGTTCGGTATAATCATGGCTTTGGCGTTTGGGAGCCAGGATAGGCCTCTGGACCCTTTCAGGCGGCATGTGCGCGCATGCAGAATCAGAGAATGCTTGTCTTCAGCGGCAACGCGCATCCCGCGTTGGCAAAGGCGATCTGCGATTACCTGGACATGCCTCTAGGGAACGCGCTGATCAAGAAGTTCCCCGACGGCGAGTCGGACGTGAAAATCCACGACGACGTTCGGGGGGCCGATACGTTTGTCGTGCAGCCGACTTGCCATCCGGTGAATGAGAACCTGGTGGAGTTGCTGCTGCTGATTGACTGCCTGCGGCGGGCGTCGGCGGACCGCGTGACGGTGGTGCTGCCTTACTACGGCTACGCGCGGAAGGATCGGAAGGACGAGGGGCGCGTGCCGATCACGGCGAAGCTGGTAGCCAACCTGATCACGACGGCGGGCGCCCATCGCGTGCTGGCGATGGACCTGCACGCCTCGCAGATACAGGGCTTCTTCGACATTCCGGTGGACCACATGAGCGCCGGGGCCGTGCTCGCCAAGCCGTTCCAGGACGAGAGGGTGGAGGACCTGGTGGTGGTGAGCCCGGACGTTGGGTCGGTGAAGCTGGCCGTGCCGTTCGCCAAGCGGCTGGGGGCGACTCTGGCGGTGGTGGACAAGCAGCGGGTGCGGCCCGACCTGACGGAGCCTGGGTTCGTCATCGGCGAGGTGGCGGGCAAGAATGTGCTGATGATAGACGACATCATCGCCACGGCGGGCTCGGTGTGTGCGGCGGCCAAGCTGCTGCGGGAGCACGGCGTGAAGTCGGTGCAGGTGGCGGCGACGCATCCCGTGCTGTGCCCGCCGGCGGTGGAGCGGCTGGGCGCGGCGCCGATAGACCGCATCGTGGTGACCGATACGATTCCGCTCCAGGAGGCCGCGAGGGAGCTGCCCATCACGGTCGTGTCCGTGGCGGGCCTGCTTGGGGAGGCGATGAGGCGGATTCACTTCAACGAGTCGGTCAGTTCGCTGTTCAAGTAGGGGCTTTGTGGAGCACTGTATGGAAATTGCGACGCTACAGGCGACGAAACGGCAGGAACTTGGGACTCGCGCGGTGCGCCGCTTGCGGCGCGCTGGCGTGCTGCCAGCGGTGCTGTACGGGCACCGCCGCGACACGGTGCCGCTGAGCGTGCCGCGGAAGGAGATGGAGCGGGTGGTGGCCACGGGCACGCGCATGGTGACCCTGGACATCGGGGGGGTGCAGGAGCTGGCGCTGCTGAAGGACATCCGCTACGACTCGCTGGGCGACGAGCTGCTGCACGTGGACCTGGCCCGCGTGGCGATGGACGAGAAGGTGAAGGTGCGTGTGCCAGTGGTGCTGCACGGGCTGCCGAAGGGCGTGGTGTCGGGCGGCACGCTGGACCACGTGGTGCAGGACATCGAGGTGACCTGCTTCCCGCGGGACATACCTGACCGGATACGCGTGGAGGTAGGGCACCTGGACGTTGGGCAGATGGTCTACGTCCGCGACCTCCCGGCGCCGGCGGGGGTGGAGTTCGCTCTCGATCCGGAGACTCCCGTGGCCGTGGTGCATGCGCCTGTGGCGGTGAAGGAGGCGGTGCCGGCCGAGGCTGCGGCGGAGGCGGCCGAGCCTGAGCTGATCGGGCGCAAGGCCGCCGAGGAGGGCGAGGAGGAAGAGGAGGGTGAGAAGTAGCGGCGCGGTCTGGCGCGCTCGCCGCGCCCTGAGGCTGCTGAGGGGCGGCGGATGAAGATCGTGGTCGGCATCGGCAATCCGGGCAAGCGGTACGAGCGGACGCGGCACAACCTTGGGTTCGAGGTGGTGGACCGCCTGGCCGCTGAGCAGGGCATCGAGGTGAGCCGGCGGCGCTTCGACGCCCGCGTGGGCGAGGGCCAGCTCGAGGGCAGCCAGGTCCTGCTCGTGAAGCCGCAGACGTATGTGAACCTGAGCGGGAGCGCCGTCGCTCCCCTGCTGCGTTGGCATCGCAGCTCGACCGAGGACCTGCTGGTCGTGTGCGACGACCTGAACCTGGAGCCGGGCAAGCTCCGCTTGCGGCGACGTGGGTCCAGCGGCGGCCACAACGGCCTCCAGTCGCTCATAGAGTGCCTGGGCACGGAGGAGTTTGCCCGCCTGCGGATCGGCATCGGGCGAGGGGACGACGCAGTGGCCCACGTGCTCGGAGGCTTCGGGCCCGGCGAGCGGGAGGCGATGTGCGACGCGGTGGACGCGGCGGCCAAGGCCGTGCGGCTGTGGCTGCGGCTGGGCGTGGAGGCGGCGATGAACGAGGTGAACAAGTGAGGGCTGGCCCCCTCGCGTGTGAGAGGATGAATGGATGAATGGATGGGTGGATGGGTGTCAGGCAATCATCCATTCATCCACCCATCCAACCATCCCCTTTGGTTGCGGCCATAGGCCGCATTAGGAGACGCCCTTTTGAGACTGTACGAAGGCATGTTCCTGCTCGACGACGCGCGGTGCAGTGAGAACTTCCATGCCGCCACCCGCGAGGTGCACGCGATCCTGGAGAAGAACCAGGCCGAGGTGTTCACCGCGGAGAAGTGGGACGAGCGGAAGCTGTGCTACCCGATCAAGGGGCGCAGCCGCGCCGTCTACTACCTGGTGCGCTTCACGGCTTCGGCCGAGGGCCTGGTCGGCATCGAGCGCGACGGCGGGCTGAACGACACGATCCTGCGCCTTCTCGTCCTGCGGGACGAGCAGAGCGAGAAGCTGCACAAGGCCGGCCTGCTCGCCGTGCGGCCCGGGGAGCCGGGCGAGCCCATCCAGACCCTCTCCCAGCGCGTCCGGGCCGAGGCGCCGGCGCCTGCGGCCGGCCGCTCCGAGTCCGGGCCGCGCCGCGACGAGGGGGAGGCAGAGGCCGAAGCCCCACGAGGCCGCCACCGAGACGAGTACGCCGACTAGCGAGGACCGCGCATGCCGAACTTCAACAAAGTGATTCTCATGGGCAATCTCACGCGCGACCCGGAGCTGCGCTACACCCCGAGCGGCCAGGCCGTCACCGACATCCGCCTTGCGGTCAACCGCCGCACGAAGACCCCGGAGGGGGAGCGCCGGGACAGCGTGACGTTTGTGGACGTGACGGCCTGGGGCAAGCAGGCCGAGCTGATCAACGAGTACTTCTCCAAGGGCCAGGCCATCTTCGTCGAGGGCCGGCTGTCGCTGGACGAGTGGACGGGCCAGGACGGGCAGCGGCGCTCGAAGCTGCGCGTGGTCCTGGAGAAGCTGGAGTTCCTGGGCCAGCGGTCTGGCGCGCCACGCGGCGCGCAGCGAGCGCCGGGCGCGCCGGCCGACGAGGGGGCGCCGCCCCCCGCCGCCGGCGGCGCGCGCCCCGCCAGGCCAGCGTCCCCCGCCCCGCCGCCCGGTGAGCCCGAGGCGGACGAGGCAGAACCCTTCGACGACGTGCCATTCTAGCGAGGAGCCCAAGAGCCTATGGCCAAGCGGAAGTTCCGTCGCCCACGCGAGAAGTCCCGTTGCCGCTTCTGCCGGGAAGGCATCGGCGCGATTGACTACAAGGACGTGGCGGTCCTCCAGAAGCTCGTGACGAGCCAGGGAAAGCTGTTCTCACGCAAGCGCTCGGGCAACTGTGCGAAGTGCCAACGGAGCGCGCGCGCGGCCATCAAGCGGGCGCGCTTCCTGGCCCTGATGCCCTACGTCGCACGGTGACCTCTCGCCCAGTCAGCCCCTCGGAGCCCAACGATGCAAGTTCTCCTGCGCAAGGACCACGAACCCCTCGGCAAGGCGGGCGACATCGTCGCCGTCGTGCCCGGCTACGCCCGCAACTATCTGTTCCCCCGCAAGATCGCCACGCCGGTCACAGAGGACAACCTTCGGCAACTCGAGGCCGAGAAGCGGCGCGCCCAGCGCGAGGCCGAGAAGCGGCGTCAGGCCCTCGTGGAAGCCGGCAAGCGCCTCGACGCCGTCTCGTGCACCATCCCCGCCCAGGCCACGGAGGCCGGCACGCTCTTCGGGTCGGTCACCGCCGCCCAGATCGCCGCCGCGCTCCGCCAGGAGGGCTTCGAGGTGCCCGAAGAGGCCATCCGCCTCGAACAGCCGATCAAGGAAACAGGCGTCTACGCCGTCGAGGTGCAACTGGCCCCGGACGTCGTCGCCACAACCCGCATCTGGGTGGTTGCAGACTAAATGGCCACGGCCGACTCCGCCCCTGCCGCGATGAGGGACCGCCTCCCACCACAGAACCAGGACGCCGAGGTCGCCGTCCTGGGCTCGATGCTGATTGACAACCAGACGATCCCCGACATCGCCCAGGTCCTCCACAAGGAGGACTTCTACACGCCCGACCACCAGGCGCTCTACGAGGCGATGCTGGGCCTCTTCGACGCTGGGAAGCCTGTGGACCTCGTGCTCCTGACCGAGGACCTGCGCCAGCGCGAGCTCCTCGAGCGCGTGGGCGGGGCCAACGCCCTGGTCGCGCTCCTCGACAAGGTGCCCTCGGCGGCGAACGCCGAGTACTACGCCGGCATCGTGCGCCAGGCCGCGCTCCGCCGCCACCTCATCCACGCCTGCACCGAGATCGCGCGCGAGTCCTACGACGGCTCGGTGGACACCGATGCCCTGCTCGACAAGGCGCAGGCCGAAATCTTCTCCGTCACCCAGGGCGACCGCGTCGCCGAGGCCACCGCCGTCCGCGACATCCTCCAGGGCATCTTCACCGACATCGAGTCGATGCGCGAGAACCGCATCACGGGCCTCCGCACCTGGTTCAACGACCTTGACGACCTGACGTGCGGCCTCCAGCGTTCCGACCTGATCATCGTGGCCGGCCGCCCCTCGATGGGCAAGACCACGCTGGCCCTCAACATCGCCCTGCGCGTCGCACTCGGGGCCTGGCCTCAGCCCAACAAGCAGGAGGGGAAGCCGGTCCTCATCTTCTCTCTCGAGATGTCCAAGCCTGTCATCGCGCGGAATGTGCTCTGTTGCTATGCCAAGGTGGACGCCCATCGCCTGCGGCGCGGCCTGCTGCCGCGCGAGGAGATCAACGCCCTGACGATGAAGGCGGGCGACCTGTACGAGGCGCCGATCTACATAGACGACACGCCCGGCCTATCGCTCAGGGACCTGCGCACGCGGGCGCGCCGCCTCAAGATGTCGGTGCCCAACCTCGCCCTCGTGGTGGTGGACTACCTCCAGCTCATGGAGGAGCGCCAGGCCGAGAACCGCCAGCAGGAGATCTCCATCATCTCGCGCGGCCTCAAGGGCCTCTCGCGCGAGCTGAACATCCCGGTCATCGCCATCTCCCAGCTCAGCCGCGCCACCGAGGCCCGCGAGGGGCACATCCCCCGCATGTCCGACCTCCGCGAGAGCGGCTCGCTCGAACAGGATGCCGATCTCATCCTGCTCCTTTACCGTCACGAGGCTTACAGTCCCGGGGAAAGACCTGGGGAGGCAGACATCATCGTGGCCAAGCAGCGAAATGGGCCGATAGGTGAGGTCCACGCTGTCTTCCTCAAGAACTACCTGCGCTTCGAGGACCGGGCCCACCAGGAACAGACCCCCTTCTGAGGCCCGGCACGTGGGGCATGGGCGGGCCATTTCGGACTGCGGATTTCGCATTGCGGATTTCGGAGAGGCCGAAGATGAAGCCGCTCGCGTCCCCCTCAGCCCTCCAATCCGCAATCCGCAATCGCCAATCCGCAATCCCGCCCCTGCTTCTCCTGGCGTTCTGTCTCGCCGGCGCCGCGGCGGCCTCCGCAGGCGAGCCGCTCATCGTCCGGGAGATCGTCATCCGAGGCTACCCCGGCGACCCCGCGGTCATCAGGGGCCTCATGCAGACCCGCGAGGGCGCCCCCCTCGACCTCACACGCCTGGACGACGACATCCGCGCCTTCCTCCGCGCCGGCCACGTGGCCACCCACCAGCTCCAGCCCCTCCCCAACGGCTGGCGGGTCATCATTGACATCTCCGAGGCCCTCCGCGTCCGCAGCATCCGCATCCGAGGCGCCGGACGCGACTGGGAGACGAAGATGCTCGAGGCCCTGGCCACCAGGGTGGACACCCCCATCCTCCCCGAGGTCCTCAAGCTCCCCGAGGACGAGCGCTTCCGCCGCGACAAGGAGACCATTCGCGCCTACTGCCAGGAGCAGGGCTACCGCGCCGTCGTCGTCACCTCCGCCACATTCCCAGTCCCAAACACCCCACAGCTCGACCTCACGTTCCACGTCAACCTCGGCCCCAAGTACCAGGTCAAGTGGCTCCGCTTCCGCGGCAACCGCTCGGTCCGCGCCAGCGAGCTGCGGCGCGTGATGGAGACCAAGCGCGACGGCTTCTGGACCAGCCGCCGCTACTGCGACGCCATCTTCGAGAAGGACGTCGAGCGCCTCCAGGACTACTGCCGCCGCGTCCGCGGCTTCCCCAACGCCAAAGTGACCTTCGAACGCCGCTTCCTCGGACCGCAGGGGAACAGGGTGGACGTCACGCTCATCGTGGACGAAGGGCAGTTGTTCCCCGTCGCCTCCATCGAGGTCAAGGGCGCCACCCAGTGGGGGGCCGACACCCTCCTGGCCGCCATCCCACTGAAGCAGGCCGACGTGTTCTCCGACAAGAAGATGTACGAGTCGGTCGTCGTCATCGAGCGCCTCTACCACGAGAACGGCTACCCCGACGTGCGGGTCACGCCCGAAGGCAGGCCGAGCCCGGCGGGCGATTCATACGACGTGACCTTCACCATCGAGGAAGGCGAGGCCGTGCGGGTCAACACCATCCGCACCCGGGGCCACCCCCGCACCCGGCGCGACGTCATCCTCCGCGAGATGGAGCTCGAGCCCGGCATGCTCTACGACGTCCAGAAGCTCGAACGCAGCCAGCGCGCCCTCCAGCGCCTCCAGTTCTTCGACGCCGTGACGGTCCGACTCGCCCCCGCCGACCCCCCCGCGCCGGGCGAGCGCGACCTGGTGGTGGACGTGACCGAGGGCCACACCGGCCTTTTCCGCTTCGGCGCCGGCGTCTCGTCCTCCCACGGCGTCGTCGGCACCATCGAACTGGCCCAGCGCAACTTCGACTGGCGCGACGCCCCCAAGAGCTGGAGCGACCTGTGGAGCGGAAACGCCTACGTCGGCGCAGGACAGAGCTTCCGCGTCACCCTCATGCCCGGCTCCATCTACTCCAGCTACGCCATCGCCTTCGAGGACCCCTACTGGCGCGGCCGCAACGAGAGCTTAGGCTGGAGCCTCTACTACAACACCCGCGACCAGGGCACCTGGGACGAAACCCGCGCCGGCGTCCGCCTCTCGCGCGGCATCCGCAAGTACAAGGGCGACCCCGACACCGACGTGACCTTCCACGTCCGCCTCGAAGCCGTCAACGTCGCCATCCACGACGAGGATGATGATGACGATGACGATGATGACGACGACGATGAGCCGCCGCAGGACGCCGTGGACGAGAGGGGCACCCACCCCGTCTTCGGCGCCGGCGTCACCGTCCGCCGCGACCGCAAGGACCGCCCAACCTTCCCAACCAAGGGCTACGAATGGGAGCTTGGCTCGGAACTCGTCATGCCCCACGGCGTCACCTTCAGCGCCGGCGGCACCCGCTTCTGGACCCTCGGCAGCCACCCAAAGGACTACGAGCGCGTCCTGTCCCTCCGCGGGCGGGTGGACTACCAGGCGGGCAGCTTCCCCATCTACGAGCGCCTCTACGCCGGCGGCGCTAACCTCCGCGGCTTCGCCTACCGCGGCGCCGGCCCCACCGACAACGACGAGCCCATCGGCGGCAAGTACCGCGCCCTCGTCAGCGCAGAATACCGCTATCCCATCGCCCCCCCGAACTTCTACGGCGTCTTCTTCGCCGACGCGGGCACCGTGACCAAGGACTTCACCGGCTTCGCCAAGCCCCGCCTTGCCCTCGGCTTCGGCTTCCGGCTCCTTGTCCCCGCGCTCTCACACGTCCCTATCAGCGTGGATTTCTCCGCCCCCGTCATCAAGCAGGGCGACGACGAGACCGAGTTCCTCTACTTCTCCCTCAGCCTGGGCAGATAGGAGGCACACACCCATGCAACGCACGCTCCTGGCCGTCCCCATTGCGCTCGCCCACGTCGCCGCCCTTGTGGGCGGGGCGTCCCCGCCCCGCGCGCGGGGGGCGGAGCCCCCGCCCACACCGCCCGCCGCCGACCGCCCCCTCCGCATCGGAGCCGTCAACATCGTGAAGGTGTTCGACGAGCTGGAGGAGAAGGTGGACATGAACTCTGACCTCCGCCAGCTCGAGGAGAAGCGCGCCGCCCGCCTGCGCGAGCTGGGCGACAAGGCCCGCGACCTCGAGGAGAAGGCCAAGCTCCTCCGCCCAGAAAGCGAGGAGGCCAAGAACAACGCCAAGCTCCTCGAAGACGCCTCCCGCGAGTTCCGAAGCTACCGCGACGCCACCGAAGACCACCTCTACAACAAGCTCTACGACTTCACCCTCGGCATCTACAAGAAGATCACCGACGAGGCGCAGGCCTACGCACGCGAGGCAGGCTACGACATCGTCCTGCGCACCCGCGACACCGAGGTGGGCGACCTCGACAAGGACCTGCGGCCCCGCACGCGCTACCTGGAACTCAACCGCCGCATTGACGCCCAGGGCGTGCTCTACCACGCCCCAGCCCTCGACTTCACCGACGTGCTGATCAAACGCCTGAACGCCAAGTATCAGCGCGACAAGGCCGAGAAGGAGCGCCTCCGTCCCACGCCCCCAACTCCCGCCCCCGAGGAGAAGGGCAAAGAGAAGGCCAAGGAGCCGCCCAAGGAACCCGTCAAGTAGGTTCCGCATCGGGAAGCCAGGACTGCCTGAAGGCAGGACTCCAAACGAGCGAAGGACTCGTTTGGAGTCCTGGCTTCAGCCAGTCTTTGCCCAACGCACGATTCAGAGGAGACATCCGTGGCGGTGACGTTAGCCCAGCTTGCAGAGCTCACGGGCAGCACCGTTCGCGGCGATGCCGCCGCCGAGGTCGCCGGCGTCGCCGCGCTCCACAACGCCCGCCCCGGCGACCTCGCGCTGGCCGCCGACCCGCGCTACGCCGCCCTGGTGGCCCGGACCGCGGCCTCGGCACTCGTCGTTGGCGCGGCCTTCGACGCCTCGGCCACCCCACTGCCCCTCCTCGTCGCTGCCGAGCCTGTGGCGGCCTTCGAGCGGATCGCCGAGCGCCTCTGCCCGGCGTCTCCGGCCCCCGAGCCGGGCATCCACCCCGCGGCCGTTGTCGCACCCGATGCCGACCTCGGCCCGGGCGTGTCCATCGGGCCACACTGCGTGGTCGAGGCGGGCGCCGCCATCGGGGCAGGCACGGTGCTGCGGCCCCTGACGTTCGTCGGCCGCGACGCGCGCATCGGCCGCGACTGCTTGCTACACCCCCTGGTCGCCGTCCTCGACCGCTGCCTGGTCGGCGACCGCGTCGTCCTGCACAGCGGCGTCGTCATTGGCGCGGACGGCTATGGCTACGAGACGCGGGACGGCGTGCACCACAAGCTGCCGCAGCGCGGCATCGTCGAGATCGGCGACGACGTGGAGATCGGCGCCAATTCGACCGTGGACCGCGCCCGCTTCGGCCGCACCGTGGTGGGAGCGGGAACCAAGATTGACAATCTCGTGATGGTCGCGCACAATGTAGTGGTCGGCGAGCACAGCCTCCTGGTTGCCCAGTGCGGCCTCGCCGGCAGCGCGGTGCTCGGACACCACGTCACCGTCGCCGCCCAGGCCGGCGTCATCGGACACATCGAGGTCGGCGACGGCGCCATCGTCGGCGCTCAGGCGGGCGTCCTGCGAAGCGTCCCGCCCGGCCAGGTTGTCCTCGGCTCCCCGGCCCAGGAGATTGGCAAGGAGCGTCACTGCCTGGTCCTCCACCAGAAGCTGCCCGAGCTGCTCCAGCGCATCCGGCAGCTCACGCGGGCCGTCGCTGAACTCTCAGAGAAGGTGGTACGCCTTGAGGCAAGAGCAACGGAGCATTCAGAACCCCACTGAGTTCACCGGCGTGGGAGTGAACCTCGGCCGCACGGTGACGCTGCGCCTGCTGCCTGCGCCGCCCGACAGCGGCGTCGTCTTCGTCCGCGCTGACCTCCCAGGGGCGCCCCGCATCCCCGCCAGCCCCGACCTCGTCGTCCCAAAGCTCCGCCGCACCGTGCTCCGCAAGGGCGACGCCGAGGTGCAGATGACCGAGCACATCCTCGCCGCAGTCCACGGCCTCGACCTCGATAATCTCACTGTCGAGCTCCGCGGGCCGGAGTTCCCCGCCTGCGACGGCAGCGCCCGCGCCTTCACCGACCTCTTGCTCAAGGCCGGCATCGTCGAGCAGGACCAGGCCCGCCTCCCCCGCACCCTCCCCGAACCCGTCTCCGTCTCCGACGAGGCCAGCACGATCACGGCCCTCCCTGCCGCGGAGGGGCTGAGCGTGGCCTACACCCTCGAGTACCCCCACCTGTCGCTCCCGGGCCAGCACTTCAGCATCAACGTGACCCCCGAGAGCTTCGCGCGCGACCTGGCGCCGGCCCGCACCTTCGTCTTCCAGCGCGAGGCCCCCGCACTCCTCGCCAGTGGCCTGGGCCGCGGGGCATCCCTCGAAAACACCCTCGTCCTGCGCGACGACGGCAGCCTCATCTACGGCCGCCTGCGCTTCCCCGACGAACTAGCCCGCCACAAGGTGGTGGACCTCCTCGGCGACCTCCGCCTCCTCGGCGCCGGCCTCGCCGCGCGAATCGTGGCAGTCCGAAGCGGCCACGCGCAGAACCTCCAACTCATCGAGCAGCTCCGGCGCGTCCTCGTGGACGCCTCCCCCACCCCCTGAGGCACCCATGGCCACAACCATTCATCCGACCGCCCAAGTCCACCCCAAGGCCCAGCTCGCCGACGACGTCGCCGTCGGGCCGTTCGCCTGCGTCGGCGAACACGTCACCGTCGGCCCAGGCACGGCCCTCCTCACCGGCACCATCCTCACCGGCCACGCCACCCTCGGCGCACGCAACACCATTGGCCCCTACGCCGTCGTCGGCATGGGACCCCAGGACCTCGGCTACCACGGCGAGGGCACCCGCGTGGAGATCGGCGACGACAACATGCTCCGCGAATACGTCACCGTCAACGCCGCCTCGACCAAGCAGGACTGGGTCACACGCGTCGGCAGCCGCAACTTCCTCATGGCCTACTGCCACATCGCCCACGACTGCGAGGTGGGCAACGACATCGTGATGGCCAACTACGTCGGCCTCAGCGGCCACTGCAAGGTCGAGGACAAGGCCTGGTTCGGCGGCATGACCGGCCTACACCAGTTCGTCACCGTCGGAACCCACTCCTTCATCGGCGGCGGCTCACGCATCGTCCACGACTGCCCCCCCTACATGATCA
>VGYV01000165.1 GCA_016872855.1 Planctomycetota bacterium | reverse complement strand
GCACGTCATCAGGCTGACGTGTTACACAAAATGCACAACAACTTGCGCGCCCGGCGACGCAGGACACTGCGGCTCCGTGCACGGCGGAAGCCGACGAAACACGTCGTGAGTCGGAATTCGTAGGGACTTGAGGCGAGGACATGCAAGGGGCCGCTGCGCAAGGCAACGGCCTCGGTTTGGTGGGCGATACTGGACTCGAACCAGTGACCTCTACAATGTGAGTGTAGCGCTCTACCGACTGAGCTAATCGCCCAACGCCGCCAAGTTTACCATCCCATCCCCGCCGTGTCAAGCGGCCATTCGGCCGGGGTGTGGGCCGGAATTGCAGGTGATGTGCGCCCGGCGGCGCGGAAAAGACACCCGCTGTCTTTTGCCGTCCACGGCCCTACGGGTGCTTCGCACAAAAGACAGCGGGTGTCTTTTCCGCGGCCTTCGGTGCGCCTCCACCTACAAGTCCGGCCCGCACCCTTCGGCCGCGGGGTGCCGCGAGGCAATGTCGTCGAGCCCCGTCCGGGGTCCGGGCTTTGACATTTGGCGAGGAACCTGCTAGATATTCAGGAGAGCGGGAGTGTGCAATCGGGCACTGGCGTCGAGGGTGCGATGGGTAGCGAGAAGCCGCAAGGCGCCACGGGAGCCGCGTTGGAGCCGCTGTCGGCCGCGAGTCGCCGCGTGCTTGTGGTGGACGATGAGGAGGTGATCTGCAAGTACCTCCAGCGGGCTCTGCGCGAGCACGGGTGCGATGCGGTGTATCGCCTGACCGGGCAAGCGGCCCTTCAGGAGCTGGAGCGGCAGCGCTACTCGATCCTGGTCGCCGACATCCGGCTGCCGGATATGGACGGCATCGAGCTTCTGCGCCAGGCGAAGGAGCGGTCGCCGCAGACCTCGGCGGTGATGATCACTGCCCACGGCTCGCTGGAGAGCGCCATCGAGGCGATGCGTCTGGGCGCGAGCGACTACGTGCCCAAGCCGTTCAAGCCCGAGGAGTTCTGCCTGGTGATTGACAGGGTGCTGGACCGCCGGCGCCTGCTCGACGAGCTCGCCGAGCTGCGGCGCGAGCTGGCGGACAAGTATCAGTTCGAGAACATCATCAGCCAGACCCCCCGGATGCGCGACGTCTTCGCGACGATCGGGCGCGTGGCGGCGACGGATACGACGGTGCTGATCACGGGCGAGACGGGGACGGGCAAGGAGCTGGTGGCCCGGGCGATCCACTACAACTCGCCCCGCCGCAACAAGTCGTTCATGGCCATCAACTGTGGGGCATTCCCCGAGACGCTGCTGGAGAGCGAGCTGTTCGGGCACGAGCAGGGTGCGTTCACGGGCGCGATTGCGACGAAGCCCGGCATCTTCGAGGTGGCCGATGGCGGGACGCTGCTTCTCGACGAGATCGGGAACATCTCCCACGCCATGCAGGTCAAGCTCCTGCGCGTCATCGAGACGATGGAGTTCAAGCGCGTGGGCGGGGTGGAGACGCATACGTGCGACGTGCGCATCCTGGCGGCGACCCACGCGGACCTGGCGGCCGCGGTGGGGGAAGGCACGTTCCGCCGCGACTTGTTCTACCGCATCAACGTCGTGCCCATCGTCCTCCCTCCGTTGCGGGAGCGGGTGGCCGACATCCCGCTGCTGGTCGAGCACTTCATCCGCCGCCACGGCCCGAAGCTCAACCCGGCGGTGCAGGACATCTCGCGGTCGGCCATGCGCAAGCTCCTGCGCCATCCGTGGCCCGGCAACATCCGGCAGCTCGAGCACGTGGTCCAGCGCGCCCTGATCCTGGCCGATGGCGACACCCTGCTGGCCGAGCACCTGCCGATCGAGGGCGCCCAGGAGCCGGACGACCACGGGGACCTGGCGTTCAACGAGCATCTCCCCCTCGACCGCGTGCGCAACGGCCTGGTCGAGCAGCTCGAGCGCGCCTACCTCGACCGGGTCCTGCGCCTCCACCGGGGCAGCATCCGCAAGACGGCTCGCCACGCCGGCCTCTCCGAGCGCAGCATCTACGAGAAGCTGAAGAAGTACCACCTGGACCGCCGCACCTACAAGGCTGCCGCGACAGGAGCGCCTGCGTGAACCCGTCCTCCCCATTGAGGTGAAGCCATGGCAAAAGGCCAACCGCGCAGCAAACCCAAGTTCCGCCTCGTCCCGATGCTCGTGTCGTGGACCCTCCTCCTCACCGCGGTCGGCGGCATCGGCTACCTCGTCTGGTGGGCCGTTGGGCCGAGCGGACGC
Source organism: Planctomycetota bacterium (assembly GCA_016872855.1). Lineage (GTDB taxonomy): Bacteria > Planctomycetota > PUPC01 > DSUN01 > DSUN01 > DSUN01. Next base: position 11,652 of record VGYV01000165.1, on the reverse strand, counting down.
GGTGGGAGCCGGTCCGGCGGCGACGGGGATAGCGGCACGCCCGGCGGCGGGACGCCGCAGCTCTCGCTCTTCTACAGTTGCGACATCGAGGGCCGGCTCGCGCCCTACATCTGCGAGGAGGGCGCCCTCGGGGGCGTGGCGCGAGTGGCCACGGTCTTCGACGCCTGGGCCAAGGACCGTCCCTACCGAATCCTGGCGGACGTCGGGAACAGCACCCTGCGCGCACACGAGGCCGCCGAATCCGTGAATGCCTTCACATTCAAGGCCCTCGACCGCCTGGGCTACGACGTGGTGAACTGCGGGGACAACGAGGCGACGCTCTCGCTCGACGAGCTGCGCGCCCTGGGCAAGGAGAGGCGCTTCAAGCTCATCTCGGCCAACCTCGTGCGGGCCGACACCCGCGCCCCCATCTTCCCCACCCACCACATCCTGCGCCGCGGCGGCCTCCGCGTCGCTCTCATCGGCATCCTCCGCGAGGACATCCTGCCCAAGCACCCAGGCAAAGGCGTCCGCCTCATCAGCCCAGATGCCGCTCTGAAGTCCACCATCAATGTCGTCAAGAACTCCGCCGACGTCATCGTCGTCCTCGCGTTCCTCCCGACCGAGGAAATCCACGAACTCGCCCGGAAGCACACGGAGGTCCACATCTTCCTCGGCGGCCTGACGCCTGTCTCTTCGCCGCCCTACGAGGTCGGCGGGCCGCGCGCCCTGCCGTCGAGCATCGTCTCCTACCTCGGCGACCAGGGCTGCACCGTGGCCTGCCTCGACTGCTCGTTCCCCAAGGACCGCCTCCCCCTCGTCACTGGCCGCGCGACGCTCCTCGACAAGGGCGTCGCCTCCGACCCCGCCTTCGCCGGCCTCATCGCCGAGTTCACCGCTGCGCTCAGCGGCAAGCCCCTCCCAGGGGCCACGCAAGACCCCACGATGCCCTGCACGAGCAGCCACGTCGGCTCCGACGTCTGTAAACTGTGCCACATCAAAGAGTTCTACTCCTGGCAGAAGACCGACCACGCGGGCGCCTACGTCACCCTCCTTCAGAAGGGGAAGCACAAGGACCCCGCGTGCCTGACCTGTCACACCACCGGCTACAGGCAGCCCGGCGGCTTCGACCCCAACAAGCCCCTCGAGCCCGAGAAGTCCACCGAGACCGACGCGCTCAGCGCCACCAGGGCCCGCCGAAGCCAGGACCCCGTGAAGGGCGTCGGCTGCGAGTGTTGCCACGGCGGCTCGCGCCACCACCTGGCAATCGGACTCCGCGACCGCGTGGCCGCACGCGCCACGCCCCTCCTACGGACCGAGACCTCCAGGGAGAACTGCATCCGCTGCCACAACGGTGCGCGGCCCTGCCTCGAGGCGGGTGCCACGGACACGTACGACCGCGGCGAGTACATGGCGAAGATCAAGCACTGGCGATTGCCCTGAGAGGCGCGAGGGCTATATAGTTTCTGTTGCGGATTCATGTAGCGACAAGCGTCCCGCTTGTCGTAGGGCGAGGAAGACCGCTACGTTCCGCAACAGAAACCATATAACTCGCCACGATTCTCGCTCGATCATGCGCACGCCATTGCCTCGGTGATCGCAGCGGCAAGCGTCCCGCTTGCCGACTAGGGGGCTCGCGCGGCGTTTCCACAAGCGGGACGCTTGTGGCTACAACGAGCGAGAATCGTGGCGAGTCATTTGGGCGAGTCGCCCGCATTACTGGCCCACTGGCCGCCCCCCCCACTGGCCAAGAGTTCCCCCAGGGAGCCAGGATGAGCTGAATGGCTCAACGGCGACAACTGCCAGGGTTCGGGGCCATGCTCGGTCCCGATTTCGCGCTTGCATTCCGCGGTGCGGCGTGGTAGAATACGGGGCCAAGAGAGGGGATTTGAGCCGGCTGGCTTGTGATACTTTTCACAAGCCGAGCGGTCGAGCAATCCAAGCCCGTCAGGAGCAACGCATGCCGAGCACAGGGGCCAAGGTAATCCTGATCGCCGACGATGACCCCGACATCGTCGAGGCGATCAAGACCGTCCTCGAAGCCTCGGGCTTCGAGGTCGAGAGCGCGCCAAACGGCCAGGAGTGCCTGCGCAAGCTGCGCCGGCGCAAGCCCAGCCTCCTCATCCTCGACGTGATGATGACCACCGAGACCGAAGGCTTCCACGTCGCCTACGAAATCCGCGACGACCCCGCCCTCCGCGACCTCCCCATCCTCATGCTCACAGCCATCGAACAAAAGACAGGGTTCAAATTCTCGCCCTCCCAGGACGAGGACTACCTGCCCGTTGAGCAGTTCGTCACCAAGCCCATCGAGCCCGACGAGTTGCTCCGCCGCGTCAACGAGTTGCTGGCCAAGCCCACGGCCGGCAAGTAACCGCCTCCAGCCCGGCCATCACGTCTTTGGAGACCCCGTATGCTCCCCAGGGTTCTAGACAAACGAAGCTTCAGGAGCTGCGTCCAGGCGCTCCTCGCCGGCCACTCCGTCGTCGGCCCCATGGCCAAGGGAGACAAGTTCGTCTTCGACGAGATCGCCTCCCCCGACGAACTCCGCATGGACTATCCCATCTCGCTCCTGGGTCCCAGGAAGTACTTCTTCCCCCAGTCCGAAGCCGTCCTCCGCTACAAGATGGGCGACGGCATCGCAATCGAGCCCACGGCCCTGCCCACACAGCCCCGCGTCGTCCTCGGCGTCCACCCTTGCGACATGGCCGCCGTCTACCTCCTCGACGCCGTGTTCGCCAAGGACCAGGTGGACCCCGTCTACAAGGCCCGACGGGCCAACGCCGTGGCCGTCGGCCTCGACTGCAAGAAGCCCTGCGACGACTATCAGTTCTGCCTCGACATGGGCAGCCTGTCGCGCCGCGAGGGCTACGACCTCTTCCTCACCGACCTGGGCGACCGCTACTTCGTCGAGATCGTCACCGAGCGCGGCAAGGCCCTCCTCGATGGCGCGACCCGCGACGCCCGGCCCGCCGCGAGCGACGACTTCGCCGCTCGCCAGGAGATCGAGGAGCAGAAGGCCCGCAACTTCCGACACAAGCTCCCGTTCGACGTCAAGTACCTCCCCGAAATCCTCGACGAGAGCTACGACAGCCTCATCTGGGAAGCCATCGCCCGCCGTTGCTTCGCCTGCGGCTCCTGCAACATCACCTGCCCCACCTGCTACTGCTTCGACGTGCAGGACGAGATCGCCCTCGACCTCAAGACCGTCACCCGAACCCGTCGCTGGGACTCCTGCCAGCTCCACGAGTTCGCCAAGGTGGCCACGGGCGAGAACTTCCGCGAGCGGCGCAGCGACCGCCTGCGCCACCGCATGTTCCGCAAGGGCAAGTACATCCTCGAAGACTACGGGCGCATGGGCTGCGTCGGCTGCGGACGCTGCGACCGCGTCTGCGTCGCCAAAATAAGCGGTGTTGAGACCTACAACCAAATCGCGGGGAATCGCTGAACATGAGCACAACCTTCACCACCCAAACGACTGGTGCCGCCGTGGCGGAGAGCCCCTTCGCCCCGCGCCTGGCCCGCATCGTCGCCACAGAGCAGTTCACCCCTAAGGAGAAGTGGTTCCGCCTCGTCTTCAACGACGGCCAGCCCCTCGGTCATCCCCCGATGGCGTTCGTCCAGGTCACTGTCTTCGGCATCGGCGAGGCGCCAATCTCCGTCTGCTCATCCCCCACCCGCGAGCCGGCCTTCGAGCTCTGCGTCCGAGCCGTCGGCTCCGTCACCAACGCCATGCACAAGCTGGGCGTCGGCGAGACACTGGGCATCCGCGGGCCGTTCGGCAACGGCTTCAAGGCCGACGCCCATAGGGGCCGCGACTTCCTCTTTGTGGCTGGCGGCCTCGGCCTCGCCCCTGCCCGCTCCCTCATCCAGTACGTGCTCGACCGCCGCCGCGACTTCGGCCGTACGACCATCCTGGTCGGCGCGCGCACGCCCGGCGACCTGTTGTTCCAGAACGACCTGAAGGAATGGCAGTCCCGCCCCGACGTGGACACCCACGTCACCGTTGACCGCCCCGCCGAGGGCTGGACCGGCAACGTCGGCGTCATCACCACCCTCTTCAAGAAGGTCAAGATCAACCCCTCCGCCACAATGGCCGTCATCATCGGCCCGCCCATCATGTTCAAGTTCGCCGTCCTCGAGGCCCTGGCCGCAGGCATCCCCGAGACCCGCTGCATCTGCTCCCTCGAACGCCGCATGAAGTGCGGCCTCGGCTGGTGCGGCCACTGCCAGATCCGCGGCGTCTACGTCTGCAAGGAAGGCCCCGTCTTCACCTACGAACAGGTCAAACGACTCAGAGAGGGCATCTGAATGGGAAGGGTGGTTGGATGGCTGGATGATTGGATGGTTGCAGGACATTCATTCATCCATTCATCCATTCATCCATTCATCCTCACTCCTCCGAGACCAGGAGCATAATCGTGGCAAAACCCCGCCTTGCCTTCTTCAGCTTCGCCTCCTGTGAGGGCTGCCAACTCCAGTTCCTCAACCTCGAGGACGAAATCCTCGACATCGTGCCCCACGTGGACATCGTGGAGTTCCGCGAGGCGATTGACAACCACAGCGACGACTACGACGTGGCCTTCATCGAGGGCTCCATCACCCGCCCCGCTGACGAGGCCAAGCTTAAGAAAATCCGCGAGCGCGCCAAGGTCCTCGTCGCCTTCGGCGCCTGCGCCACCAACGGCGGCGTCAACCGCATCAAGAACTTCCAGCCACTCGACGACGTCCGCAAGTGCGTCTACGGCGACAAGTGGAACATCCCCGCACTCGACACCTATCCCACCAAGAGTGTCGCCGAGATTGTCAAGGTGGACTTCAATCTCCACGGCTGCCCGTCCTCGAAGAAGGACATCCTCGAGCTCTGCCGCGCCCTCCTCCAGGGCCGCCCGCCCCGCGTGCCCGACTACCCGGTGTGCGTGGACTGCAAGCTGGCCGAGAACCTCTGCCTCTTCCACAAGGGCGACATCTGCCTCGGCGTCATCACCCGCGCCGGCTGCGACCAGCCCTGCCCCACCGTGGGCGCGCGCTGCATCGGCTGCCGCGGCCTCGTCTCCGACCACAACAAGAACGCCGCCCAGGACGTGTTGGCCGAGGCCGGCCTCACCACGGACGACATCCTCCGCGAGTTCCGCCTCTTCCAGGCCTACGCCGAGGAACTCCCGGTAGCCAAGAAGTGAGGAGACCCTGGATGAATGGAGGGTTGGATGGCTGGATGAATGTCAGACAATCATCCACCCATCCATTCATCCATTCATCCACTCATCCATTCATCCCCTAGTTCGGAGATGGCCAACCAATGAGCACCGTCAACCTTCACATCCACGAGGTCACACGCATCGAAGGCCACGGCGACGTCATCCTCAACGCCAAGAATGGCCAGATCGTGGACCTCAAGTGGGCAGTGACCGAGGCCCCGCGCTTCTTCGAGGCCATGTTCCGCGGCCGCTCCTGGCGCGACGCCTCCTACCTCGGCTCCCGCATCTGCGGCATCTGCGCCGTCGCCCACGCCTCCACCTCCGTCCGAGCCACCGAGGAAGCCTTCGGCCTCGAGCTGACGCCCACCGACCTCAAGTTCCGCACCCTCAACTACCACGGCGAGATGCTCGAAAGCCACGTCCTCCACATCATGTTCCTCGTGGCCCCCGACGCCTTCAAGGCCCCAAGCGTCCTCCCCCTGGCCGCCACCCACCCCGAGGCGGTCAAGATGGCGCTCCGCCTGAAGAAGATGGGCAACATGATCTCCGACGTCATCTGCGGCCGAAAGCTCCACCCCGTCTCACTCGTCCCCGGCGGCTTCAGCTCCCTGCCCACCCGAAAGCAGATGCAGGACCTCAAGGCCTACGTGGACGCCCGCGAATCCGACATCAAGATGATGGTGGACACCGTGGTCAGCGTCGTCCCACTCTTCCCCGACTACCTGGTCGGCTTCGAGCGCGAAACCGAGTTCATCTCCCTCACCCACCCCGATGAATTCGCCCTCTACCGCGGCGACATCAAGAGCACCGACACCGGCAAGGTCACCGACCACCGCAACTACAAGGACGTGGTCAAGGAGCGGATCGTCCCACACTCCACTTCCAAGTGGACCTCGTCGCAGCGCTCCTCGTTCGCCGTCGGCTCCCTGGCCCGCTGCAACAACAACGCCGCCCAACTCAACAAGGAAGCCACGGCCATCGCCAACGCCGTCGGCTTCAAGCCTGTCGTCCACAAGCCCTTCTACAACAACGTCGCCCAGCTCATCGAAACCGTCCACTGCTACTACGAGGCCAAGCGGCTCATTGACCAGCTCCTCGACGAGGGCTGGAAGCACGAGCCCCCGCAGGTCAAGCCCCGCGCCGGCCGCGGCGTAGGCATCTGCGAAGCCCCGCGCGGCACCCTCATCCACGACTACACCTACGACGACAAGGGCATCCTCCTCGAAGCCAACTGCATCGTCCCCACCACCGAGAACCACGGCAGCATCGAGGACGACATTCGCGTGCTGGCCCCCAAGATCATCGAGAAGCCGCAGCCCGACATCCGCCACGCATTGGAGATGCTCGTCCGCACCTACGACCCGTGCGTCTCCTGCTCCGTCCACATGCTCAACGTCAAATTCGTCTGACCCCCCTCCCACCTCCCGCAGGTTCCAATACCTGCGAGAGGTTACTCGACTCCCCCCTCCCGCGGGCTGGGCGCCCCAAGCTCCCAGCCCGCTGTCTTCTTGGCGCTCTTGAAAAGAGCCGCCTGAGTGGTATACTACTGATGTGTGGTGACACCCCCAGGAGTGCCCAAGTGCACAGCGAAATACCACTTGACGCGACAGGCCCCCAACTCAGGGAGTTGCTGGAACGACTCCCCTCCGGCGAGACGTTGCACATCCGAGGCCCGAACGGCGAGCGCGTGGCCGTTCTCATAACGCTCACGCGTCCTTCCGGCAAACCGCTGTCATTCCCCGAGTGGCTCGCCCGCCTCGACTCCCTCGCCCAGCGGGTCAGTGACGCCTGGCAAGGCGACACGAGCGCCGTGGAAACCCTGGCTGAGATGCGGCAAGGAGCGCAGCATGACATATAAAGGACGCGTCAAGAATGGAGTAGTCGTCCTAGATAGGCGAACACGGCTGCCCGAAGGCGCCGAGGTCCGAGTCAGCGTGGAACAACCACGTGATGGCCGGGACTCTCTTTCCCGCCTTCTCCTGAAGTACGCCGGCAAGGCCAAGGGGCTGCCCAGGGACCTCGCCCGCAACCACGACCACTATCTCTACGGAACGCCAAAGCGGTCATGAGGCAGTTCGCGGACACTTCGTACTACCTGGCCTTGCTGAACGTTGGTGACGAATACCATCTGCGAGCGAGGGGGCTGAGCGGCCGTTCTGGCAAACGGCACGTGACCACCGCCTGGGTACTGACCGAGCTTGCCGATGCGCTGAGCCATCCCTCGACTCGGCTAATGGTGGGGCAGTTCATCAAGGACCTCTACCGCAACCCACGGATGACGATCGTCCCGCCCTCACAGGAACTGCTCGACCAGGGACTGGAGCGCTTCATGGCCCGACGCGATAAGCTCTGGTCGCTTACCGACTGCATTTCCTTTGTCGTCATGGAGCAGCTCGGGCTCCGTGACGCCCTCAGCGCCGACCATCACTTCGAGCAGGCCGGCTTCACCATTCTCTTGAGATGACAGAACTCCTTCCCTGAGTATGATCCCGAATCCGGGGGTTCTTGAGCCTGGTCCGGAATCGTCGTCGTTGTCGTCGTCGTCCTCGTCGTCGAATCCTCATCAAGGCGAGAGGCCAAGAGTTCGACGACGACGACGAGGACGACGACGAGCACGAGTGATAGGCCCGACGGACTCCCCCGGGATCGGGGCCAGACTCTCCTTCCCTACCGCGCTTGACTTCCCAGAGCCGAGTCGTTATCTTTGATCCAAAGGGGATCTGTCGAATCCTTTGGGGCATCGCGGTTTGGAGGTCACCGGCAGTGAAGCACACCTGTCCAGCATGCGGCGGAGCCTGGGAAATCGCGGACAGCTCTTTCGGGCGGAAGGTCGAATGCCCGCACTGCGGCGCAACGAGCTTCGCCGGCTTCTCCGCTGGGCGCGCGCCTGCCCCTTCGCCTCCTGCTCCCCCGCCGTTGGCGCAAGTTCCCACAGCGGCGGCAGTGGCCCAAGGTCCGCGCCCAGCCCAGCCGCGCCAGGTCGCGCCTGGGGAGCCGCCTGCACCCGCAACGGAACCACAAACTACGCCTGGTTACTGGGCAGAAGACGAGCAACAGGACGACGATTCCGCGGAGGCAACGAGAACTTGCGAGTACTGTGCGGAGTTGATCCCGGAAGAAGCTCTATGCTGTCCCCGCTGCACTAGATGGCGCAGTGATATAGTGAGATTACGCAGGAATATTCTGGTATGCAGAGCTACGGCGGCGGCATGTGCCCTTTGCGCCGTCATTATATTCGTGCAGGTTGAGAGAAGCTCACGCCACGGCGAGCTGGGCTTCGAGGGTTCGCTCATCTGGCACGAGAAGGTGTCAAGGCCCGCAATGACACCTGAGGGAAGGCGTTTCTTTGGCCCTGCCGCAGAGCGGCTGCAGACCTATGAGCGCGAGTTCTCGGTGCCCAAGTTCCTGCACAGCATTGAGGGATGGATCGTTGTCCTTTTGGGGATTGGGTGCATCGTTATGGGAATCGCGGGCATCTGCCTTGCAGGCGATCTGAAAAGGGAGACACGCGGCCTGGAAACAGGCCGATTCCCCTGACCAGGCACAGCCTTCGCACCCAACGTCCCCAACATCCTTCAAAGCCAGTTCGTCGGCTGGATGCACAACGCGGTCAGGCCGGGGCTCTCGCCGAACTCCCTACGATTGCGGGTCAGCACAATCTGGCCGTACTGGAGGGGCAGGCTGGCAATCCAGAGCTGCGGCGCGCGGTGCCTAGACGGCCGGCCGCGGCGTAGGCGTCTGCGAAGCCCCGCGCGGAACCCTCATCCACGACTACACCTACGACGACAAGGGGATCATCACCGAGGCCAACTGCATCGTCCCCACCACCGAGAACCACGGCAGCATCGAGGACGACATTCGGGTGTTGGCCCCCAAGATCATAGACAAGCCCCAGCCCGACATCCGCCACGCCCTGGAAATGCTCGTCCGCACCTACGACCCTTGCGTCTCCTGCTCCGTCCACATGCTCAACGTCAAGTTCGTCTGAGCGACACCCATCCCCCTGTGCGGGCCGCAGCCATCTGGCTCCGGCCCGCACTTTCATGCTTGGGGTGTCCCTTCCTCATACCGCTGGTTGACAGGCAGACGGGGCCTTCGTATGCTCTTTGCATGGCCATCATCCGGAACGTCGTGGACACGGCGAAGTTCAACCCGGCCGCTCATCTGCCGTACGAACTGCGCGCCCAGGATTTCCAGATGGCCATGCAGGACGTTTATGACTTCTTCTATGACGTGAACTCACGCCTGGCCGAGAAGGGCCTGCGGAGGCTCGATGACATGCTGCGCCCCGCGATAATGTCGGGCGTGCTGTCGGATATGCTGACCGCCAGCCTCGCAAAGCACTCCCGTGTGCTGACCGAGAACTGCTACTTCAATGGCCACCCCGACCTGATCGTGCATGGCATCTACCCGGCCAACTCAGTCAAGGCCGGCTCCGAGGGGATCGAGGTCAAGACCACAAGGAAATCGGGCGGAGCGGTGGACACCCACGGCGCAAGAGATCAGTGGATGTGCGTGTTCGTCTACGATGTGGATACGGCGACCGAGCCAGCCTATGACCGGCGGCCGATGACTTTCACTGAGGTCTATCTGGGCCAAGTGACCGTCGAGGATTTCCGCAGGAATCCCCGCGGAGAGCTTGGGACTCGAACTGCGACGCTGCACAAGGATGGCATCAAGAAGCTCAGGGAGAACTGGGTTTACAGGCTCTGAGCATCCCCGTTCACCCCGAGGCGTGCGAGCTTCGGGATTGCTCCGCAAGCCATGTCGAAGTAATACACGTCCTTCTCCACGCCCACGCTGGCATACCCGACGGCCTCGGCCGCAGCGAGGGTGGAGCCCGCCCCTGCAAAGGGGTCGAGCACCACGCCTTCTCCCAACGGCAGAACCGCCCTCACGACTTGCCGCAGAAATGCCTGGGGCTTGAGGCTCGGATGAGGGGCGATGTCCCGCTCGCTCTTGTGTGTCGGTGCCGAGCGGATCACATCGCCAAAGGGCCGCTCCGGGGACGGGCGGCGGAAGCCACCCGTCTTCCACTTGCGCAGGTTGTCCTGAACCCTTCCCTCGACCGGCTTGCGGAAGACGAGCCACGGCTCCCACATCGAGCGCGGCATCACGCTCACCTCGCGGAACTCCTCGTGCGCCGCCTTCGGGCGGTCCCCTCCCCGCAGAGTCATGACGAGTCGAATGACCTCGCCCCGCCGCTCCAGGCCACCCTCCGCAAGCGCGCCGGCCACCAGGTGCGACAGTAGCGGGTTGGAGGCCACCACCACGTTCGCCCCTGGCACGAGCTTGGGCAGAAGCAGGCGCGCCCACACGAAGAAGAAGCCGCGCAGTTCCCCCAACTGCTCCTCCGTCAGGGTTGTGAACCTGGGCAGCGGCGACCTTGTGCTCCCATCGAAGGATGGGGGGATTCGCCACACCCCACCCTTGCCGTTCCTCAGCTTGGCCTGCTGCTCGGGAGTGTACTCGTGCAAGCCGTAGGGAGGGTCGGTCACCACCGCGTGAACGCTGCTGTCCGGCTGCTTCCGTAGCCAATCGAAGCAGTCGGCATGGAACAGTCGAGCCCGCCCCATGCTGACCGGCTCCCGCCATTCGTGCGCCGGCGCAAACTCACGCTGAATCCCCGGAATCTCCGGCCGCCTCACCTGGTAGAGGCCCCGGGCCTCCTGCACGAAGACCTCGGGCGTGTTCAGCCGCAGGTACGAGCGGATGGATGAAGTAGGCGTCGGTCCGATTACCTGGCTCACCCTGCCCTCGATCTCCTTGGCCGACAAGGACTCCGAGGAAAGCGCGAGCACCCGCAGGATCGCGTCGCGCACTCGACCGGGAGCATAGCGGGGTGAGCTGGTCTTCATGTCCCCCACTATAGACGTCTAGACGTCTCTTGTCAAGAACGTTTGTCCCGGCTCAGACAGCGCATCCCTGGCCCCATCCGAGATCATCCACTGCCTCGAAATGCTCGTCCGCACCTACGACCCGTGCGTCTCCTGCTCCGTCCACATGCTCAACGTCAGATTCGTCTGACCCTTCCTAACCTCCCGCGGGTTGCCAACCCGCGGGAGGTTTTATGAGCCCCAACCTCTCCCTTGGGGAGAGGTCGCCCGCCACCGGCGGGCGGGTGAGGGTGCCTTCCGCGCTTCTCGCAGGGCATTAAGCACCCTCACCCCACCCCTCTCCCCAAGGGAGAGGGAGCAAGGCTCGCCGCTGGCTAGACACGCACAGCCGCAAGCTCCCAGCCCGCGTGCGTTCTGGCGAAGTCAGACCCTTCATCCATTTGAAGACTCGTGAGCGCGTGGTATACTATGAGCGTTAGCACTAAATAACTCGCCACGATTCTGAATCAATGTGGGCGGGGCCTCCGCGCCCCGCGCCACCCTGCGCGGGGCAGAGACGCCCCGCCCACAGGCATGCACCATTCTGCGGTGGCAGCCATTCATGGCCCCTTGATTCAGAATCGTGGCGAGTCATTTAG
>VGYV01000164.1 GCA_016872855.1 Planctomycetota bacterium | reverse complement strand
AGGCGCTCATCCACAGCGCCACGAAGGCGTGCAGCAGGAAGCAGGGCCACATGCTCCGCGCCCTGAGCGCCAGCACACCCAGGATCACCCCGCCGGCGATCGAGCTGTACGTCTCCACTTCGGGCTTGCCAATGTGCAGGAGAGCGAAGGGCACGGCCTGCACCACCGCGGCGAAGTCGCCCAGCCGCGGCTCCAGCCCGAACAACAGGAAGCCGCGATAGAAGTACTCCCACCCGAACAGATAGACCGCATAGCACCCCGCGTAGGCGAGGAACACGGGAGCACTCTCGGCCGTGGGGCGATGGTTGCGGTAGTAGCTTGCGAATGAGGGGTCGAGCCACGCGACGGCGAGGATGGCCGCGGCCATCACGAGTGCGAAGAGAAGCACGTAGCGCGCCCAGAGGCGTGCCTCGCCCCATTCGAGCCCGAGCTTCACGGGGCTGCATCGGAGGACGAGTGCCGAGAACAGCGCCGCCGCTGCCGTGTAAAGGATGCCCTGCGTGACCCAGCGTTCGAGGAGCGCGTGCTCGGGCGCGGCCACGCCGAAGCGGTTGTGGTAGCCGAGCGCACACAGCACGGCCGTGGCGTAGAGGAGCAGCAGGCTTTCACGGCAGAGGACAGCCCGCTTGAGTCGCTCCACCATGCGATGCCTCACGAGGCGGGGACGACCGGCTCGCGGGGCGAGAGGCCGTCGGCGGGGTTCACCCTGGCTCCCGGGGGCGCAGGGACGGGGCCGCGGAGGAGCGGGTCGTCGGTCGCGCGCATCCAGCGTTCGAGGCGCGAGCGCAGGTCGCCGAGCACGTCGCCGTGGGCGGGGTCGGACGCCAGGTTGTTCGTCTCGCCAGGGTCGAAGGCGAGGTCGAAGAGCTCCTCCTCGGCGACCGGGCGCTGGCGCCAGCCGGCGGCGAGCCAGGCGTCCTTGGAGGGGCCGTCGTCGCAGTTGGGCAGGACGGGCAACCTTCGGCCGCCGAAGCGGCGGATGAGCTTCCAGCGCCTCGTGCGCACGGCCCGCATCGGCTCGTAGGCCGCGTGGTATGTGACCTCGAAGAACAGCTCGCCGTGAATCTCCTCCGCCTCGCCGCGGACGAGGGGCAGGAGGTTCTTGCCCTCCAGCCACCCCGGCGGCTCGATCCCGAGCAGTTCGCAGATCGTGGGGAAGATGTCCATGTGCTGGGTCATCCCCTCGACCACCTTCCCGCCGCTGAAGCCGCCCGGGCCGCGGAGGATGAGCATCGTGCCGAGGCCGTGGTCGGTGAGGTTGCACTTCGTGTAGGGGAAGGCGAGGCCGTGGTCGGTGGTGCAGACGACGAGGGTGTTGGCGGCGAGGCCCGTCTCGTCGAGGGCGTCGAACACGGCGCCCATCGAGGCGTCGAGGATGCGGGCGCTGGCCTTGAAGGCGGCCATGTCGCGGCGGGTCGCCGGCGTGTCGGGCAGGGGCGCCGGCGGGCGGCACCAGCGCGGGTCTTCGGCGGGGCCGGGCTCGGGGAAGTCCCGATGCGTCTCGAAGAAGCCGACCGCGAGGAATAACGGCTGCTGGGGCCTGCCGCGGAGGAACTCGACGGCGCCCTCCTCGGGCCGCCGGCGGCTGGGGGTGCGGAGGTCGAGAATCTCGTCGTAGCCGATGGCCTTGGCGTCCTGGGCCACGTGCTGGACGCCGCAGAGGGTCGAGCGATAGCCCGCGGCGCGGAGGGTGTGGACGATGTGGGTCCTGTAGTCGTAGAGTGACCAGCCGCGATGGGCCAGGCCGTTCATGCCGTTCGAGTGCGGGCACATGCCGGTCAGCAGCGCCGAGCGGCTGGCCGAGCAGGTGGGCGTGGAGCAGAAGTTGTTGCGGAAGACGACCCCCTGCTCCGCCAGGCGCTGAAGATGTGGCGTCGGCACGGGATAGCCGTAGGGCTGGATGTAGCGGCCCGTGTCGTGCGAGTGGATGTAGAGGATGTTCGGCTCGGTCACGGCGAGGACTCCTTGCTCGATGGGTGGACGCGGACGCGGTGGATGATACACCCATGGGCAGGGAGGATGCAACAGGGAGGCGAGCGCCACTTGCAGCAACGCCCTCATGGGGTATACTGGTGGGAACGCGAGAGCCAGGAGGCCAGGATGGAGCGTATCCAGTTCGCCTGCCCGGCGTGCGGCAAGAGCGTGGTGGTGGACCGGAAGTACCTGGGCCTGACCATGCCTTGCCCCGCGTGCCTCCAGAGCGTGGCAGTGCCGCTGAGCGCATCGGCCTACCAGACGCCCGAGGAGGCGGCAGCCCCGCCAAAGACGGCCGACGGGTTGCCCTACAAGCCGTGCCCCTACTGCATGAAGTTCGTCAGCCCGCGGGCCAAGCAGTGCCCCAATTGCGGGCAACGGGTGGGCGTTGCGCCGCCACAGACGAACTGGCAGCTCCGCAAGAGCGGGGCGCGGCTGTGCAAGATGGCCCTGGTGTCGCTCCTCCTCGCGGTCATCCCGGTCCTGTGCATGTTGGCCATTGTCCTGGGCTACGTGGCGCTGGGTCGGATACGCCGCTCGCCGCTTCTCTTCCGCGGCGAGGGCCTGGCCGAGTGGGGCCGCGGCCTGGGCTACTTCTTCACCATCGCCTATCTCATTGCGCTCATCATCTGGCTCGTGGCGTACTGACGCGGGCCTGCCTGGCCAGGCGCGCCGCACCCACGGCACCCTCGACCTCCGGCAGGGCGCAAGGGACGCCCGGGGCGAAGCGCCCGATTGCCTCGGCAAGGGCCCGCCGCATCGCTGCCTGATTGCGGAGCACTCCCCCGTACAAGACCACTCGCGGCACCGACTCCGATGAGGGCCAGAGCCCCCGCATCGCCACCTCGACCGCCCTCGCCAGCTCCTCGATGGCGCCCTCGATGATCTGGCACGCCGCCGCGTCGCCCGCCTGCGCCGCCTCGAACACAATCGGCGCCACCCCCGCCACGCGGTCCTTCGCAAACGGGCTGGCCCAGGCCACCAGAGCGTCGAGGGCCTCCAGCCTCAGCCGCTCGGGGATGAGGCGTTCGAGGAGGGACTTCGGGCCGCGTCCGTCGGCGGAGCGGACGGCGGCGCGGAGGGCGCGGTGGCCGATGTCGAACCCGCTCCCCTCATCGCCCAGGAGCGGCCCGCGTCCGCCCACGAACCGCTCCGCACCGTCCGCCCGCCGGGCGTAGACGAGGGAGCCTGTGCCGCAGACGACAAGGATGCCCGTGGCGTCTGCGCTCCCCGCCGCCAGCCCCGCCGCGGCGTCGTGGGTGAAGAACGCCGGCACGTCGAATCGGCAATGCTCCTTGAGAATCCGCCGCCAGACGCGCCGGTCGGCCTCCGTGCGAATCCCGGCGACGCAGATGCCGGCTACCATGGTGTCCCTGGTGGCACCGGGGGGAACCAGGACGTGTCCCAGGATGTCGAACAGCGCCCCCGCGGCCCGCTCTTCCCCGACGGCGTAGACGTTGCTCGGGCCCGACACGTGTCGCGCGAGGACACGCAGGCTCCCGTCGGTCAACACGCCGGTCGTCTTCGTCGCCCCGCCCTCGATGCCGAGGAGAAGCCGTTCAGCCATCTCGTGCCTCGCCATCGTAGTGTAGGAGCAGTTCCGCCGCGGACCGCACGCTAACGCCGTCCGCCACGGGGAACTCCCTCTCGCCCAGGTAGACGACGTTGCCGTGGTGAATGACGCCCTCCTCGCGGGCGCGCCGCAGATTGGCCCAATCACGGGTGCCGACAGAGGCCGCGCACTTGAACTCGTAGCCGATCCGCTCCTGGCCGCGGTCAATCACCAGGTCCACCTCGGCCCCTGCGTGGGTGCCGTAGAAGTAGAATTGGCTGCCGGGGCGCAGCAGGCGCTCGAGGGCGGCGATCTGCTCGATGAGGAACCCCTCCCAACTGTTGCCCCGCTGGGGCGACTCCAGGAGGCCTCGCTCGGCCGAGATGCCCAGCAGATGGTGGAGAAGCCCCGAGTCGCGAACATAGACCTTCGGGGACTTGATGAGCCGCTTGCCGAGGTTCGCATGGTAGGGCGGCAGGCGGCGGACGAGGAAGTGGCCTTCAAGGACGTCGAGGCAGCGCTGGACGGCGTGGTAGGACACGCCCATCGCGCGCCCCAGCTCGGACGCATTGAGGAGACCCCCGTGGTGATGGGCGAGCATGCCCAGCAGGCGCCGCAGCTCGACGGGCGAGAGCGACACCCCCTGTCGAGCCAGGTCGCGCTCGACCACGGTTCGCAGGTAGCTCTCCTGCCAGAGCTGCCACGCCATGCCATCGGTCGCCTGGAACGCGTCGGGGTAGCCGCCGCGCAGCCAGAGGCGGACAATGTCGGCGCCGGCGGCCACCTCGGGGAACAAGAAGGGCGTCAGCTCGGCCACGCCGACGCGGCCCGCCAGACTCTCCGAGATCGCCCGCACGAGCGCGGGGTTCACCGAACCGAGCAGGTAGAAGCGGCCCGCGCGGTCCCGCTGCTCATCAATGAGCGACCGGAGAACGGGGAAGAGTTCCGGCAGCACCTGGGCCTCGTCGAAGATGCAGGGGCCGGGGAAACGCCGGAGAGCCAGCTCGGCGTCTCCTGCGAGGAGCTGGCGGTCCGACGGCTTCTCCAGGTCGAAGTACTCCCCACTGAGGAAGTGGCGCGCCAGGGTGGTCTTCCCGCACTGACGCGGCCCCACGATGAGAATGGCGGGGAACTGCTCTGCGAACCGGGCGATGAAGTCGGCTGCTTTTCGAGCGATCATGCTTGTATTATAGACTCTGCCCGTCTATTTTTCAAGCAAAAGCCACTCAGAATCCCGTCTTGGTGCTTGTGTCAATGAACAGCCCGTGGAGACTGCTGTCCTCAGGCTTCTTGGCGTTCCACTCGCCGGGGGCGAGGGTCTGGCTGTTCGGCCGGCCGGAAGAATAGTAGTCTACTGTTCCGCCGGCGTCGAGGAGGAGTGACCAACTGAAGCAGCACGTTTCGGCATGGTGGTAGCTGTTGCCCGAAGAGCAGCCGTGGAGGGCGCCGCCGCGGGCCACGTAGCGGTCGGTGCCGTCGAGGTCAATGAGCCAGCCGATGGCCTGCATGGCGGCGGAGCCTTGGGCCAGGCCCTCGGCCTGATAGGAGTCGTTGCCGCCGCGGTCAATCAGCAGCCCCGCCGCGATGTCCCACGCCGCGCCCTGGCAGGCGGCGCACATCGCCCAGTAGGTGTCGTCGCCCGCGTCGTCGGCCAGGATGCCGATGGCCTGATGGCAGCCGAAGCCCTGGCCGTAGCGGTTGCCGTAGTAGAGGTCGTTGCCGCTGCGGTCGTAGAGGATGCCGAGTGCCCAGTAGTAGGCGCCGCCCTGGGCGAACTCGCCGGCCTCGTAGCGGTCGTCGCCGCCGAGGTCCGCGAGCACCCCAATGCCGCCCGACTCGTACATGCGGAAGCCGAAGCCCATCCCCTGGCTGAAGCTGGCGTAGACGGCGGGGGTGTCGTAGACCGAGCCTTTCGGGCCGTTGGCGCGATACAGGTCGTTCCCGCCGGCGTCGAGGATGAGGCCGAAGCCGCGCGGCCCGCCCACCCCCTCGCTCAGGTACTCGGCGGTATAAGCATCGGAGCCGCCGAGGTCGAGTATGGCCCCAACCCCATAGACGCCCGCCCCGAGCGACCAGGTGGTGCCGCTGTAAGTGTCGTTACCGCCGAGGTCGGCCAGGATGCCAACTCCCATCACGCCGACGCCACACGACCGGGCCTTGCCCTCGTAGCGATCGTTCCCGGCCACATCAACCAGCAGGCTGATGCCGAGGGTGGCGCTCGCCGGCCCGCCCTCATACTTGTCGTTCCCCGCGAAGTCCACGACGACCTGGATGGGCGGGCGGTCGTCGGACCCACCCCTACTCGTCCCGCTCCTCGTCCCCACGCTCCCGCGTGGGGACGCGCCCCCGGACGCTCCCGCGTCCGCTCCGGAGGAGTAGAAGTACACGTCGTCTCCACCAGGATCAATCACCACGTCAATCTTCGACAGGTCGTAGCGGTTCGGCCCGAAGCCGCCGACCACGATCCAGCGTCCGTCGCTCTGCTCGGCGGCCAAAATGTCGCCCTCGACGATGCCCCGGAGCTTCCGGGGCGGCTTGTTAGTAGTGCGGGCTTCAGCCCGTTCTTCTCCGATACGGCCTGAAGGCCGCACTACGAACCCCTTGCCGGGCCGCAGGACGCCGGCGAGCGTCCCTGCGGCGTTGAGGAGGGCCTGGTGGTCCACGTCCATGCTCGCGCGGAGGGCCGCGAGGATGCGGGCGGGATCGGGGTGCGACATCAGGTAGTGCTCGGCCGCGGCATAGTCGAGGATTTCGTGCAGGTCCTTCGCCAGAGCCTTCCGCCTCTTGGCAGGAATCTTGGCGAACGCCTGCTCGCGGAGCTTCGCGGCCCCGGCGAGGCGGGCCTTCATCCAGGCGATGGCCTTCGCCGGCTCGGAGAAATCGGCTTCTTCGGTAGCCCGCCCCTCCGGGGCGGATTGCCTCGCCCCGCTTCGCGGCGCAGTTGCCGCCTCGGAGAGGCGGCCTACATTCCCGACCAGATCGAGGTACTCCGCCACGCGGAGGAAATCCTCGCGCCCGACCAGATCGAGGTTCTCCGCCGCGCGCAGGAAGACCTCGCGCGGATCACCGGGCAGCTTGCCCAGCGGGTCAGTGATGAGCTTCTGAAGCTCAGGCAGCCGCGTGGGGCGGTAGAAGCCTGCGGCGACGCGCGAGAGGCTGTTCGCCCCGAAGTCCTCCGTCTGCGTATCGGCGAGATACTTCTTCAGCTTGTCGAGCGGCTCGCGTAGTTTGCGCTGCTCGATATGCGGGTCGAGGAATTTCTCGAGCGGCGTTGGGCCGGCGGGGGGACCGAGCACCTTGTCAGGATCGGGCGGCGGGCGGCGGAAGGAGACTGGCCCCGACCAGTCGGCTTTCGAGGCAAGGGCCACCTTGAGTGTCTTCTCCTCGCCGGCCTTGCCGGGTTCGGGCACGGCGGTGTCCTCTTTCCCCTTAGTCAGCCGCACGCGCAGCTCGAGCGTATCGCCAGGCTTCGAGCGGCCGAGGAGCTCGTCGAACGCCTTCTTCCCCATCGGCTTGCCGTTGACGGCCAGGATGATGTCGCCGCGATTGAGGAAGGGCGAGGAAAAGGTCTTCCCCTTCAACGGCCCGGGCATCACCCATCCGACCAGCATCCCGCCCGTCTCCGCGTGGTCGCGGCAGAGAAGCCCGGCATAGGCCTGCTCTGAGAGGGCGCGTTCCGTTCCCGCCCGCGCAGCGGGGAGGCAAGTCATCAGCGCTAGAATGGCGGCAGGCACGGACATCAAGCGCATCTCACAGAGCATTCGCGATCCCCCAGTAGTGCTCCGCCTTCAGCCGACGCTCTGTTGGGGTCCCCCTCAGTTGTCGAGCTTGGTCCAGCCCTTCTCGATTCGCTCGAGAGACTCCTTGGCGGCCTCGCGGACCGCGAAGGCCTTGTCCCCTTCGGCCAGCTTCCTGAGCTTGGCCGCGGTGGTGGTCCGCAGCCGTTCCAGGATGGTGTCCTGCTGCTCCTTCATGGGCGCGCCCGGGCCGGTCCGCACCGCGGGCACATAGAGCAGGTCGCCAAGGGCGACGGCGGCGGAGCGGCGAACCTCGTAGTCCGGGTTGTCCAGCAGGCCCTCCAGGGGTTCGAGCCCGGCGGGCAGCATTCTGTAGAGCGCCTGGACAGCAGCCGAGCGCTCCAGGTAGCCGCACACGGCCGCCTTGGCGATAGCGGGGATGGCATCCTCGTGCCGCTGCTCACCGAAGAGGGAGATGGCGCGCTGGTGAGCCATGTGGCGCTCCCGCGGGAGCGCCGCGTACTCAACGAGGTCGGCGCGGAGCTGCTGGGTCAGGAGGACGCAGACTGGCCTCAAATGGGTCTTCGGGATGTTGGCGTAGAAGGGGTGGTCGGAGATGACCCGGAGGACGCGGGTCGTGCGCTCCGGGTTGCCGGCCGTGGTCTGGCTCCACAGGAACCCGAGCCACTGGTCTTCGGTGAGCAGCCAGGCGAGGGCCTCGAGGGCCGAGGTGAGGCCCTCCCGGGCGTCGGCGACCAGGGCGCGGAGGGGCTCCACCAGTGCCTGCGGATTGAGAACCTTCTGGGCAACCAAATGGGGAGACGCGGCACAGAGGGCATTGTACGACTTCTTCTCGACCCTCAGCTCGTGCAGCACGACCCCTTGATGGATGGTCTTCCACAGCAGATTCTCGAGGACGCCGAGCTGGGGGAGATGGCTGTAGACCACGCTCTTGGTCTTCCCCTGGCTTGTGATCCGGAGGTGTCCTTGGTAGTGCAGTCCTTTGCGCCGAGGGCTCTGCTCTGGCAGTGAGAAGAAGTCGGCCACGGCCACCGCGGCGTCGAATGCGGCAATCTCGTCCGCGCTGATGCGGAACGACTCCTGCTGTCCCGCGCCGCGGCCGTCACCGAGGAGCACGGCCACGGCGCCATCGCGCCCGATGGTCATCTCGCACGACCGATCACCCAGGGCGCGGTAGTGAATGAACTCCTGGCCCTTCGTCTCGGCCAGCTTCTGCTCTCTGGCTTCCTGGGCGCGAAGGCTTCCCAACGCAATGCAGCCCAGTGTCAACGCCACGGCTAGTGGCTTGTTCATTGCCCGCTCCTCCGGTTCACTTTGCCCGGGACAGAATCCCCCCATGTTAGACGAGCGATGCGGCCAGGGGGTTCCGCGTGCAGGTATGCACGCCCTACGAAGAGTGCCGGCGGCCTCGCACCGGCGGTAGGGCGTGCATACTTGCACGCGGAAGGGACGACGACGGCCCTATGGCTCAAGCTTGACCTTGGCCAGGTAGATGCTGGTTTTCCCCTCGTGGCTGGAGTAGTAGCTGAGCCAGAGGAGGCCGTCGTGGAGGACCATGCCGGCGTAGGATGTATCCCCGCCAGAGGGGAGGGTGAGGATTTCGGTGAGGGCGCCCTTGTCGGGGTCAATCGTGCAGAGGCCGGTGCGGACCCTCTTGTCGTAGAGGCGGACGGTGGCGAGGAAGCGGCCGTCGGGCAGGCGGATCATCTTCGGGCCGCCGATGGTCACGCCGAGGTCGCGCCAGACCCAGCCCGTGTACGGCGGCTTGGAGACGCCGAGCTGGGCGGACGACGGCTTGTCGTCGCGGCGGAGGAGGCAATAGCAGGCGTCGTCGGGAGCGAAGACGAGGGAGGTCTCGTTCGCATAGGTGCCGCCAGGGAAGAGGTCATCGGCGAGCGTGTCCCACTTCTTGCCATCTTTGGTGTGGTAGAGGCGGATGAGGTGCTTGGCCGTGCAGGAGTAGCCGATGCCGTAGCCGACGCCCTTGTGCCAGGTGACGCTCCACATCCAGAAGTTCGGGTCGGCCACGCGGTTCGGCTCGGTCCACGTCTCGCCGTCGGGCGAGAGCCAGGTGACGGATTGGTGGACGTGTCCCGCCACGGGCTTGACGAAGCGGACGGCGCCGCTGAGCATCAGTTGGCCGTCGCCTGTGATTGAAAGCTTGGCGTCGCGCACGTCGCCGCCGTCCCAGGCCATCAGTGCGACGGATTTCCACTCCTGGCCGTCGGGCGAGGCGATGACGCGGAGCTTACCCGTGTCGCAGACGTGTCCCTTGCCCTCGCGGAAGGCGCAGAACCAGCGGTCCTTGAAGCGAATCAGGTCGGTGAAGGCGTTGTGGGGCGCCTGGTCCCAAATCCTCCGCACCTCGATGAGCTTGGCCATTGGCGCTTCTCCTGCGGCAACGAGTGGGCACGAGGCAGCCAGAACGACGAATGTCAGATGGCTTGCCACGATTCCCGGTCGAGGCGCGCGCACCTGCGAAGGCCCAATCCTGTGGGCGGGGCGTCTCTGCCCCGCGCGGGGCACGGAGGCCCCGCCCACAATCGCCAGGGATCGTGGCAAGCCATCCAGGTGTTTCATCGGTAGTCCTCTCGAATGGGGTAGAAGGCGTCAATCACATAGCAGGGCGTGAGGGCCTTGGCGGAATGGGGGGCGTTGGGGGGGATGACGACGACGGCGCCGGGGCCGATGCGACGCGTCTCGCCGCCGACGGTCAGCTCCAGCTCGCCCTCGATCATCGTGGCCACCTGCTCGTGCGGGTGCGCGTGGCCGGGGATGAGGGAGCCGGGGACGAAGTACCAGTGGACGAAGGTCATGAACTGGGAGTGGACGATGCGGGCTGGGCAGCCGGGGGCCAGCTCGCGCTTGGGCAGACCATTCAGGTCGAGGCAGTTCATTGGGTTCTCCGGGAGGAAGCCAGTTCGGCCACGATTCGGCGTGCGAGGGCGGGAAGGTCGGGGTCGCGCGCGCCCATGCTCAGCACGACATCGCCTGGGCGGGCGCGACCGACGACGCGGCGGATCAGTTCGTCGTAGTCGGGCACAAGCTCGGCGGGGACGCCGGCCGCGGCGAGTTCGGCGACGAGGGCGTCAGAGGTCACGGACGCCGTGGCCGTGCCGCCGACGTAATAGACGGGGAGGATGTAAAGGCGTTCGCAGCTCTTGCCCATTTCGGTGAAGAGGGCCTTGAGGTCATCGTGCATCTTGGCGAGCGGCCCGAAGCCGTGGGGCCGCCAGGCCGCGAGGACCCGTGTGTAGTAGGGCGCCACGGCCTCCCAGGCGGCGCGGATTTTCGCGGGGTTGTGCGCGTAGTCGTCAATCACCGCCACGCCGCCGGCCGTGCCGGCCACGTCGAGTCGGCGGCGGATGCCGCGGAAGTTGGTGAGAGCGCCGGCGATGCGGTCGAGCGGATGGCCCAAGCGTTCGCCCAGGAGGATGGCCTGAAGCGCGTTCTCGGCGTTGTGCGCGCCGAGCAGGGGCAGGTGGAACGCCTGGCCCTTGTAGTCGAAGCGCGACCCCGAGGCGGAGAGAGCAAGGGAGGGGATGATTGGATGGATGGATGATTGGATGAGTGGCGGAGCGCTCTTGCATTCATCCATCCATCCACCCATCCATTCATCCACTTCGTTCTCCGGCACCACAAGCGCCTTCTTCACCTTCGCGGCAAAGTCAGCGAACAGCTTGCGGGTCTCATCCAGAGGAAAATGGTCCGCCGAGATGTTCGTGATGATCGCCCAGTCGGGCGCGAAGTTCAGGCACGAGCGGTCGCTCTCATCCGCCTCGATCACCCAGCGGTTCGAGCGGCCGGCGCGGACGTTGCCGATGGCGGTGTCGCTCTCCCAGTTCACCACCACGCCGCCGTTGACCACGGTCGGGTCGTCGCCCAGTTGCTCGAGGAGGAAGCCGACCATGCCCGTCACGGTCGTCTTGCCGCTGGTGCCGGTGACGGCGATGACCTCCTTGCCCTCGCACAGGCGGGCGAGCATGACGGAGCGGTGGACGACGGGCACGCCCAGGCGGGCGGCGGCGGCGAGGTCGGCGTTGTCGGCCTCGATGGCTGTGCTCGCCACCACGGCGGCCGTGTCGGGCGTCACGCCCGAGCCGTCCTGCGGCACCAGGCGGACGCCGGCCCGTTGGAGCTTGGGGATGACCGCGATGTCCTGTCCCGTGTCGAGATAGCGGTCCGAGCCGCTCACCCGCCATCCCGCGGCGAGGAGCGCCTGTGCGAGGGGATTCATCCCCACCCCCGCGACGCCGACGAGATGGGCGTGAGGCGCGCTCATGCCTCAGCCCCCGCTTTCGCGACCAGCCGCTTCGGCGTGCGTCGCGCGGCAAGCGCGGCGCGGGCGTTGAGGAGGGCCTCGTGGAGCTTGCGCTCGAGGAGTTCGCGCGGCGGCAGCTCGGTGAGGTACTCCGCGATGCGGATGCCGCTGGGGGCGAGTTGGAGCAGCTCGACGTGCTCGGTGGACTTCCCGGCGCACAGGATGAGGCCGATGGGCGCCTCCTCGCCAGGCTGGCGCTCGTGGCGGTCGAGCCAGCGGAGATACAGCTCCATCTGTCCCTTGTGCTCGGCCTGGAACTGGTCCAGCTTCAGCTCGATGGCCACGAGGCGCCGCAGCGTGCGGTGGTAGAAGAGCAGGTCGAGATAGTAGTCGCGCTCGTCCACCGAGATGCGCTTCTGGCGCGCGGCGAAGGTGAAGCCGGTGCCCATCTCCAGGATGAAGCTCTCCAGCTCGCGGAGGATGGCCGATTCGACGTCCTTCTCGCCGTAGGTGTTTTTCAGGCCGAGGAAGTCGAGGATGTAGGGATCGCGAAAGACCAGATCGGGCGTCAGCTTGTCCTCGTCGCGCAGCGCGGCCAGCTCCCGTTTCACCACTTCCGTGGGCTGCTTCGAGATGGCCGTGCGCTCGAAGAGCATCGTGCCGATCTTGCGCTGGAGCGTGCGCGTGCTCCATCGCTCCATTCGGCACATCTCGGCATAGAAGTCGCGCTTGAGCGGGTCGTCGATCGAGATGATCTGTCTGAAGTGCGTCCAGCTCAATTGTCCACTCAGTGCGTGGACAATTCGCTGGTCGGGAAATGCCTCAGCAAACTGGACCATGTAGAAGAGGTTGGTCCTCGTGAAGCCTCTTCCGTACTCGGCCGTCAATTGTGCAGACAGTGTCTGCACAATTCGTCTTCCGTAGTCGGCCCGCTCTTGTCCCAGGATGTCCTGGCGAATCCTGTGGCCGATCTGCCAGTGGAGCAGAACCAGCCCGGCGTTGACCGCCTGGGCCGTGCGCTCGCGGGCGGACTCGATGAGGGAACGGATGTCGCCGAGGAGTTGCTGGGTGGTGGGAGCGGCAGCTTCGGTCCTGGCGGGGACCCTGGGGCGGCGAGACTTCGCTGTCTTGGCCATGCAATGTCCTCCACCGCAGCAGTATAGCGGCGGCGGGGCAGGATGCAAGCACCACTGGCGGTTGAAAGCGACAGCCGTTTCGGCCATAGTGGGGGAGTCGAACCCAGACGATTGGAGGATGCCCATGCTCTCGCGCCCGCTCGCGCTCGCGTGTCTCCTTGCACTGTGTCAGCCAGGAGGAACCACCGTGGCGACCGCCGGAACGCTGTTCGATGCCCCCGCCGATGCGAAGAAGCTCCAAACCCTCCGCGTCGAGGGGCTGAAGAGCCCCGCCGTCGGAACGGTCTATCCCGATGGCGTCCTCGCGCAGGGCGGCATGCCGCTCGGGGGACTCGGCACGGGCTACCTGTGCCTCGACCCGAGCGGGCGGCTGGGCAAGACCTCGATCTTCAACCGCTTCCCCGCGCCCATCGTCCTCAACCAGCCGTTCCTCTTCCTCGCCCTCGGCGACCGGCGGCTCACCCTCGCCACGCGGAAGGACGGCATCGGCGACGTGAAGGCGGTTCGCTACTTCGGCCACTTCCCCGTGGCCGACGTCGTCTACGAACTCGATGCGCCGGTGAAGGTGGAGCTGCGGGCCTACAGCCCCTTCATCCTGGGCGATTCGGCGGAGTGCAACACCCCCGCCGCCTTCTTCGAGGTGCGGCTGACCAGCACGGCAGAGAAAGCGGAGAAGGCCGTCGTGACCCTCGCGCCCCGCGGCTTCCCAGGCGGGGTGTGGGATCACTTCGACAAGGACGGCTGGGCGGGCCACGGTATCACCCACAACTCGCTCGACCGGGTGCCTGGCGATGGCACGCACAGCTACGTCCTTGCTGCCGAGCGAGGCGTCCACATGCCAGACGCCAACGTGCCGATCCCGCCCCTGGACGAGAAAGCCGGCTCAGACCGGCGCCGTCCGCACGCCGTGGTCGTCCTGGACCTCAAGCCCGGCGAGCAGGCCACGGCGCGGTTTGTCATCGCCTGGCACCAGCCGCACCTCCGCGAAGCATCGGGCCGCGTCGAGACGCATCAGTATGCGAAGCGCTTCGCCGACGCCAAGGCTGTCGCCGCCTACGCCATCGGGAAGCGCGAGGAATGGCTCCGCCGCATCCTCGCCCAGCAGGATGTGCTCTACGGCTCCGACCTGCCCGATTGGCTGAAGGAGGAACTGGTCAATGTGCCCTACACGCTCGCGAAGAACTCGACCTGGATCGCCAGGACCCGCCCCGACGACTGGTGGGGCGACGAGGGGCTGTTCCTCGTCAACGAGAGCTTCTCCACCTGTTCCGTGAGCGAGACCATGC
>VGYV01000163.1 GCA_016872855.1 Planctomycetota bacterium | reverse complement strand
AGACACCCGTACACAACGCCTTCCAGCATGGAGGTCTGGTCACTTCTTCGCCACCTCTCCCCCCGGTCGATCAAAGACAGAACAGAAGAGATCTGATCTTGAAGACCGACCGGGACATCATACCAGGGCGTGGTCCTCCCCAACTTCAACGATGGCTTCAAGGGCAAGGCCCCCGACCTCGGGGCCCTCGAAGCCGGCGAGCCCATCCCCCACTTCGGCCCCAGGCCCGCGCCGCGATAGGCGATCAATAGATGATCAATCCCCCCCTCCCAGGGGTTGATCATCTATTGCCATGTCCAGCCGGAGCCATAAGTCCACATCCATCAATCACTTCGGTGACAGCCGCCTGGCCCAGACGACACGGGATCTGGCCAATTCGCCCGGAGCTTGATCATCTATGGCCCAGCCTTTCTCCCTCTCCCTCGGGAGAGGGGGAAAGCGCTCGCCTGGCTAAACAGGTACAAAGAACCGCGCAAGACTTCAGGCGTCCGAAGTGCCCGCCCCCACCGACCCTTCGGCTTCGCTCAGGGCAGGCTCTCGCGTCGGTGGGGCGAAGGATTGGCCACTACGCCGAACTGCCCTCACCCCCCATCCCCCTCTCCCTTCCAGGGAGAGGGCAGGGTGAGGGTGAGACACTTGCGAATGGGTGCACCCTCCCCCTGGCCCCTCCCTCTGAGAGGGGGGGGCTGGGGCAACGGGGTGTGGGGGGCGCCGCGGGTAGTTGGCAATCCTTCGCCCCACTCGGTGCCGCTCGCCGGCGAGCGGCGCAACCCAGTGGGGGCGGGGACTTCCTCAGGCTGAGGTGTTGCAAAATCGCCAGCGCTTCAGCCATCCGAGGGTACGCGTTTGGCGAGAGGGGCTTTTGCCCCTCCCCCTTGGGGCGCCGAAGGCTGCTGCGCAGAAAAGGAGAATGTCCCCTTTTCTGCCCCCGTCCGCCGGGGCCTCCCCCCATCAGAACTCGCCGGCGTGTTGCCCAAGGGGTGAACTCGTTGGGAGTCCCGCCTTCACGGCCTGTCGATTTAGTCGGCCCGGGAATTGCTGAGAAGATGGCCAGATTTCTATTGTAATCCCGCGGCGGAGCAAATGGGATAGGCGTGGGTGAGGGACGAGGCCGCCTTGCGAGGAGATGCTGATGGGCCACTCGGCACCCGCCCCGCTCGACCCGGACCAGCCAGAAATGCTCGTCCCGTCCCTGCGGCGCCGACTCGCGCCGGACCATTCGACCTTCGGGAACTTCCGCACGCGGTTCAAGGGTCCGCTGCAGGACTTGTTCCGGTTCATCGGCACGATGGCTATCGGGATGGGCATGGCTCGGCTGAACCAGATTGGGCTGGACGGCACGCGTGTGCGGGCCAACAGCAGCCGCCGCCGGACGGCGACGGCGCACACGCTCGAGGAGCGTCTGGCCGTGGTGGACGAGCAGGTGGCCGCGTTGCTGGCCCGGGCCGAGGAGGAGGACCGCGAGGAGGACACGTTGTTCGGCAAGGAGGTGAGCCCGCACCGCCTCACGCGCGAGCTGGCGAACATGCAGTGCCGCCAGGAGGCACTGGCCCAGGCGCTGGCGAACGCGCGTGCGCAGGAGGCAAAGCGGCGGGCCAAGGAGGCCTCCTCGCGGAACGGCCACCAGGCCGCGGCTGGGAAGGCTGCGGCGAGTGTGCCCGCACGCGAATCGGGCGATTCGCCGCCGAATCCGGCCCGGGATGAGGGTGCCGCGGCCGACTGGCCGCGGCTGCCCCGCAACCCGGCCACCTGCAAGCTCGACCGTGCCGCCTTCGTCCACGACGCGGCTGGGGACTGCTACTGGTGCCCCCAGGGTCACCGCCTCACCTTCGCGCGCCACCAGAAGCAGCCCGACGGCACGCTCGCCCGCGTCTACGTCGGTGCGGCCTGCGGCGGGTGCCCCCTGGCCGGCGAGTGCCTGGCGGGCAAAGCCCGGCAGCGCAGCGTCACGCGGGACCCCTACGAGCCGCTCCGTGAGGCGATGGACGCGCGCCTGCGCACCGCGCAGGGGCAGGCCACGTATGAGCGACGGCGCTGGGCGTGCGAGACCCCGTTCGCATTCATCAAGGCCGTCATGGGCGTCCGCCAATTCCTCCTGCGGGGACTCAACAAGGTGCGCGCGGAGTGGAAGTGGGTCTGTTCGGCCTACAACCTGAGGAAACTCGTATGGGGGGTAGCCCGCCGCCGCGGGTACGCCTGGGCGCAGCCGTGAGGTCCTCCCTGGGGCTAGCACGCTGCGAGTGCGCGACGAAGCACGAGCCGCTCCCGGCAGCCCACGAACTGCCCGCGACGCACCGGCAGCACGTCGTGCTGAGGCGACCTTCTCCGGCTCGCTACGTGTTCTCACGTCGACGCGCCGCGGCAGGTGCTTGACCTCCGTTGTCTGCATCCGCAGTTCCGGGTAAGTCGACAGGCCGTAAAGGCGGGACTCCAAACGAGTCTGTCCCCCTGAAGGGGATTTGGGCAACACACCCTCGCGGGTCAGGCTCGGCCTCGCCTTGCCCCCCCTCCCCGCCGCTGCCGGGCCAGCGGGCGGTCGGCTGCGGCGGCTTGGCGCCTCTCCCTCGCGGCTTTCCCTCTTGGGGGGTCAGCCCTTCGGGCCTCAACCCCCCAAACCCCCTTGTGCCATCGCGTCGAGGGGCGGCTCGTCCCTCGGCTTCCCAGGGGGTGGGGGCTGTGGGCGGGGGACCGCCCCCGCCCCAGTAGCGGCAGCGACACTCGGGGACCAACGCCATCGGGCCACACGGGCGAACCGCCATCCGCTGTCTCACCCCCGCTCCACCTTGCCAACACGGCACCCGGCCGCCGAGCACGTCACCCGCCACGTCGCCACGGCTGCCTTTCGCCCCCCGCCCCTAGAGGCATGCGGCAACCCCTCGCTCGACACCCCCACGGGGCGGCGTCCTCGCCGCGGCAAGACAGCCAGAGCAGACTGGTAT
This sequence comes from Planctomycetota bacterium, assembly GCA_016872855.1. GTDB lineage: Bacteria > Planctomycetota > PUPC01 > DSUN01 > DSUN01 > DSUN01. Next base: position 11,033 of record VGYV01000163.1, on the reverse strand, counting down.
AGTACTTGGGGGTCAGGGCTACATTCTACACGCGGTGGCGCCCAGAGCGTAGAATGTAGCCCTGACCCCCAATGCTACCCCGAATGCTCGGGGCGAGCAATCCCTCCTTGTGGGCCACGGCATAGGTGCACACGAGGTCGCCGGTCACGTTGTTCATCGTCTCGAACATGTCCAGGATGGGGTTGATACCCAACGCCAGGGCCACGACGACCGCCACCTGCTCGCCGCTCAGGCCCATGGGCTGGAGGATGACGTAGAGCAGCATCAGGCTCCCGCCCGGCACGCCTCCCGCCCCAATGGACGACAGGACGGTGGTGAGGACGAGGATGACGAGGCTGGCCATGGTGAGGTGGACCCCGAACATGTTCGCGGCCAGCACCGCGAACATGGGCAGGTGGACGCACACACCGTCCATGTTGATGGTGGCCCCAAGCGGCAGGGAGAAGCTGGCCAGCTCGTTGCGGATTCTCAGCTCCTCCTCCGCTGTCTTCAGCGTCACCGGCAGCGTGGCCGCGCTGCTGCGGGTGATGAAGGCCATGAGCATCGCCTCCTTCATCCGCTGGAGCACGCGGAACGGGTTCTGGCGGGTCACCGCCCACAGCAGGACGGGGTAGACGACGAAGACCATGCCGAGGATTCCCAGCACGACGCCGAGGGTGACGCTGACGTAGGGGCCGACGATCTTCGGGCCGTTCAGGCCGAAGTTCATCACGCTGAGCGCCAGCACGCCGATCGGGGAGTACTCGAGGACCCAGTCCACGATCTTGAACATCACGTCCTGGCAGGCCCTCAGGAGGTCGGCCAGGCGTTCAAGCCGCGCGACGCGCTCGTCGCCGCCGCCCGCCTCGACGCAGGCGCGGAGCGCCAGCCCGAACAGGATGGAGAAGACGATGATGGGCAGGAAGTTGCCCTCGGCCAGGGCCTCGAAGGGGTTGCGGAAGAGCGTGAGCAGCAGTTGCTCGAGCACGCCGCCCGTGGTGGCCTTGCCCGTGAACTCACTGCCCTGGTCGCCCATCAGCTTTGCCATGTCCTGCCAGCGGCTCAGCTCGGCGCCGGCCCCGGGGTTCACCGCCAGCGCCAGGCACACCCCGATCACCCCGGCAAGCACGGACGTGAGGAGGTACCAGCCGAGAGTCTTCACCCCGACCCGCCCGAACCGCTGAAGCGCCAGGCTCGACGCGCCCACGACCAGCGAGAAGAAGATGACGGGCACCACGATCATCTTGAGCATGTGGACGAACACGGTGCCGAAGGGCGACACGTAGGGCATGAGGCGCCGCGCCACGTCGCTCCCCGTGGCTTCGGAGACCCACCACAGCACGCCTCCGGCGACCGAGCCGGCCACGAAGCACACCAGAATCCGCACGATGAGCGCGGGCCGGAAGTACCATCGGAACAGAGCATTCATGGCCGCCGCCCTTTCCAGAACGCAAGCCCGAGGGGTCCGACGCAACTTCGTCCCATCGCCCATTCTACAGGAACCCGCCCAGGCGGCAAGCCCTGCTCCTCTTCTGAGTCTGGCCCCCAATCCTGGTGAGCTTGCTCGAAGCTCCTGAGCCCGACCCTCTCCCCACCCTCTCCCTATAATAAGGGAGAGGGGTCCCAACCCCCCTCCCTCTCAGGGAGGGGGTAGGGGGAGGGTCGGAGCCGGTGACCGGCGACAGGCGCCAGGATTGGGGGCCAGACTCTCCTCTTCTGCGGAAGAACGCAGGAGAGGACCGCCGGGACCATGTGGGGGTCAGGGCTACATTCTACACGCAATGAGCCCGAAAGTGTAGAATGTAGCCCTGACCCCCGATGCCCGATGCCCTTCGGCGCCGAAAAAGACACCCGCTGTCTTTTTTTGGCCCGCCATCCGGGTTGTCGGCGTAAGTATCCTAGATTGCGTGTGTTACCCCAAAATGCGTTCGCGCGCAGGCAAAAAAGACAGCGGGTGTCTTTTTTCCCTCACCTGAGCACACGAGCGGCATTCCTGCGGAGGATCCTGCCATCCGTCGCGTCCAGGATGACGTAGGCGAAATGCCCGCGCACCTGCGGGTGGCCTGCCACCGAGACGACGTACCACTTCCCGTCCAGGTAGCGGGCCTGGGGCTTCTCCAACTCGCGCAGGGCCTGTTGGGCGATGGCCACGGCTTTGTCCTGCGCGAGCATGCCCTTTGGGGGCGCTGCCCAGCGGATGGGGGCCGCAACAAACGCCGCGGCGTTCTCCCAGTCCCAGTGGTTGCTCAGCCAGGTCACCGCCGCTTCCTCGCCCCGTCCGGCCAGGATTCTCGCCGCGAGAGAGGCCGTGAGTTCCGGGGCCTTGGCCATCGCCTCGAGCAGGAGGGGGCGAGCATCCCGGGCGGGCCGCTGGCCCAACGGCGCGACCGCCTCGGCCACGCCCCCCTTCGCCAGCGTCCCCAGAAGCGCGAGCGATTCGGGCGTCGCAGATTCCCCCAGGCCGAGGAGGAACGGGTTCCGGGCCGACCAGTTTGGATCCTTCAGCAGTTTCGCCACGGCCGCGATGACCTTCGGGGTGCCCAGCCTTCCCAGGGCTCGCCCGGCGGCGCCCACGTGGCCCGACAGGGAGTTCTGCGACGCGCGAACCAGGTCGTACGTGATCGCGTCGCCCAGGTTGCTGGCGAGGAACTCGACGCCGCTCGGCTCGCAGGCGCCGTCGCGGACCAGGGCGAGCAGAGCCGCGCAGGCCCTGCGGTCCCCCACCTTGATCAGTTCCGCGGTGGCGCGGGCAACGCCCGGCTTCCCGAACGCGCCGGCGTACAGCTCGGCGATCTCCTTCTGGGAAACCGCCGGGCTTTCCGGGAGCTTCCCGAGGAACTCGAAGGGGAGCATCGTCAACTGCACGTCGCCGCTCACCGCGTGGTCAACCCACAGGCCCGCCTCCTTCGCCTTGCGGAGGCCGCCGTTGGCGCCAAGGCGGGCGCGAACGACGTACCGCCCGGGCATCGGCGGCCATGTGCCAAGGGAGGCGGGCCCGCCGTACTCGCCCAGAATCGTGCTTCGTTGCTCATCGGAGCGGAAGGGCGCGGCTCGCGTCTCCCCGGGCAGGAGGGTGTCCATCTTATCGCCTTGACCGATCGGCGGATGGAACCGACAGTAGCGCCAGGCCTCCTCGTCCACCCGACGATACTGCACGATGTACTCGTGGTAATGTCCGAACTCGGTGCTGGCCGCGGTGTCTAGCGCGATCAAGCGGATTGGCGTCTCGCCCGCGTTCCTGGCGTGCAATGTGAGGGTGAAATCCTCGCCATAGCCCACGCTCTGGGTGGACAAAGACAGCCCCAGCGCGACGCCCCCTGCTGGCTTGCCCCAGGCAGCCTTCTCCTCGGCGCCCGCGGCCGACGCGCCGGCGCAGGCTGCGGCCAGACCCAGCGCCAATCCTGCCCGAATGCACATCTTCGGCTCCGCGATGGCCTCTCCCCATCGTCTTGGACGCATGACCGTGCGGGGCGGTTCGCCTCTGGGGGTCAGGGCTACATTCTACACGCGATGAGCCCGAAAGTGTAGAATGTAGCCCTGACCCCCGAGGTCGCGAGGTCGGCTGGCGGGCGGCGGGGATGCTTACGCTTCGGGCGGGAGAAGGGTAGAATGTAGGGTTGACAAGGGTCTCAAGCCGACGCTCGCGGAGCGGGGGAAGGCGAGGCAGGGCGTCCTGGCCATCGCTCCCGCTGGCCCCAGGTGCCCCCGGAGAAACGGGGGCGGCCTGGGAGGGGATGCAGCCAAAGGGCGGAGCTGCGTCAGTACATGGGTAGAGGCGATCGGCGCAGACATTCGCCGCCCGGACCCGCAAGCGATGGAGAAGAGCAACATCGAGTTGATGCGGGCGGCCGCGGCCGGCGACGCGGGGGCCTATGCGGCGTTCGCGCGGCGCCACGCTGGCGCAGTGCTGCGCTACTGCCTGACGCGTCTGGCCAACGAGCAGGCGGCCGAGGACGCGACGCAGGAGGCGATGCTGCGAGTGTTCCAACAGGTCCGCGCCGGCGGCACGCCGGCCGAGCCGCTGGGCTGGCTGTTCGGCGTCGCACGGAACTGCTGCAACGAGGTGGTGAGGCAGCGGCTGAGGCACGAGGCCGCGGCGCTGCCCGAGGACCTCGAGGCCCGGCCCGCGGCGGCCCACTGGTCGCCGGAGCTGGCGGACCTGCTCGGGCGGCTGTCGGACGCGGAGCAGGGGCTGATCCAGATGAAGTACACGGAGCGCCTGACCTGTCGGGAGATCGCGGAGCGCAGCGGCATCCCCATCGGCACCGTGAAGGCGAGCCTGGCGCGCGCGTATCAGAAGCTCCGCCGCCACCTCAGACCCGAAATGGAAGGCGAACAGCGATGAACGACACCGACCCCGGAATGCTTCTGGAGCTCTATCTGCTGGAGGAGCTTGACGAGGCGGAGGCCCGACGGGTCGAGGCCTGGCTGGCCGAGCGGCCTGAGCGGCGGGCAGAGCTGGAGGCCGCCCGGCGGACCCACGAGGCGCTGGAGGAGATGCTGGCGGCGCCGCCCGACGCCGCTGGCGTGGCCGAGCGGGTGGTCGCGCGGCTGGCCAGCGGCGGGCCGCGCGCGCGCTCGACGCGGGTGTGGCGGCGCGTGGGGGCCGCCGCGGCCGTCGCGGCGGCCGTGCTCGGGCTCGCCCTTCTGATGCCCCCTGGCCGTCCCCGCCCGAAGACGGACCTCAGCCGCCAACAGCACCCCGGCGCACAGCCCAAGGTGGACGAGGACTACCCCGAGCCGCGCGCGGAGGGAACCTATCTCGTGTCCACAGGCGACGTTTTGTCGCGCGGGTCGCTCGTGCGTGCTGGGGCGGGCGGCGCCGTGATCGAGCTCGGCGGCTACTGCCGCCTGGAGCTTGCGCCCGACAGCGTGGTGCGGCTGAGCGGCGCAGAGCGCCAGGAGCGCGTGTTCCTGGAAGACGGCATGGTGACCTGCGACGTGGACCGCAACGTGGGGGGATTCGCGGTCGAGACGGAGTTCTGCACCGTGTCGGCCTTGGGGACACGGTTCATCGTCCAGCTTCGCGGGAAAGGAGGTGACGCGGAGACGCCCCGAAGGGAGGCCTACGTGCGGGTGCTTGCCGGCGCGGCGCTGGTGAGCTGCCCGTGGGGCCAGGATCTGCTGGTGGCCCGGTAGAGGCCCGGCGGGGCCGGCCCCCAATCCTCAGGAAGGAGTCCGACAGTGAGAATGGCCGCATGGGTCGTGGCCGTGGTCGTGTGCCTGGCCGCGGGCGCGGCGTTGGCTCAGGCCGGCGGGGTGGTCGTCGAGCAGCCCGGGGGGCAAAGCTGGCAGTACTACTATGGCAAGAGCCAGACGCCTGGCGACCTGACGATCGAGCAGCAGCGGAAGCTGGGCTTGAGCGCCGAACAGATCCAGAAGATCGCGGACCTGCGGCGCGACGTCGAGAAGCAGCGGGCCGCGCTCGACGCACAGATTCAGGCGGCGAGCGCCGAGCTCGCACGCCTCCAGCAGGAGCTGCGAGGCCTCGCCGCCAAGCTGCCGAAGGCCGTGGAATCCGTGATGACCCCCGAACAGGTCAAGGCCTGGCAGCAGCAGCAGGCCTCCGACCAGGCCAGGCAGTGGCTCCAGAGCTACCGCTACTGGCTGAAGCTCACGGATGCCCAGATGGAGGACCTTGGGAACCTGCTCGCCCCGGTGTTCGTGAAGTACACGAAGATGGAGCAGGACGCCGCCGACGCGCGCGACCACCTGTCGGAGCTGCGGCGCGCGGAGAAGGTGGACGTGGCGGCGGTGGACGCCGCCGAGAAGCGGGTCGCGGAACTTACCACCCAGAACGTCTACATGAAGCGCCAGACCGAGTTGATGGAGAAGATGCGCCCCGGCCTGCTGCCCGACCAGATCGAGAAGCTCGACAAGATGCGCGGGGGCCAGTGGGGCGGCCAGGGGGGCGCTCGGTTCTAGCCCCACGCCATCGCGCAGCACAGGCGACATGTGCCCGAGGCCCGCGCTCCCCTGCGGAGCGCGGGCCTCTCGATTGGGCCTAAGGAGGAGGCAACCCGCGCACAGGCTTGACAATGTGGCAGCAGGGAGTACGATGGGGCTGTAGGGAGTCGTGAAGAGCCGCTGCGATGGGCACCTTTCACGTGAGCTGCCGGGTCGAGAACCACGTCCATCGGTCCCTTTCCGCAGAGGTCCCGAAGATACTCGTGGGCACGGAGAGCGAATGCACGTGGGTGTCGGCGGAGACCCTTCGGCGCCTCCGCATCAAGGTCGAGAAGAAGGATATGACCTTCGTCATGGCCAACGGCAAGACCCTCAGCCGCGGCGTCGGCTTCGCCGTCATCGGCATCGGCGAGCACGTCACGATAGACGAGGTCGTCTTCGGCCAGGAAGGCGATCTTCAGCTCCTCGGCGCGCGCACCCTGGAGGGCCTCAACCTCGTCGTTGACCCCACCCGCAAGCGCCTTGTCGCCGGCGGCCCCGTCCCTGCCGCGCTGGTCGCTCATCCGGGGGATTGGGGCCACAACGGTAGGGCGTGCATACTTGCACGCGGAACGGAGCAGGCCGCGGCAATCGAGGGTTCCGCGTGCACGTATGCACGCCCTACCTGACCGCCCGGAGGGCGGTGATGAGAAGAAGAGCTCTTTGCGTAGCGTTCGCGCTGGCTGCTTGCCCGGGGTGCGGTCTAACGTTGAGGGTCTGGAGCGGCGAGGAGGAAACCCCCAACCGGTGCTGGTGGGTCTGGGTCTCGCCAGAGGGCGACGTGTTCGTTCCCTACGCGGCGGGGCTGCGCCACCGGCCTGAAGGCGTAGGGCTGTTCTGGGACGAGGGCCGATCGGTGGACGTTGGGCGCGCCCTGATGGTGCCAGCCGGCGCCATGAAGGGGCTTCTCGCCCGACAGAGCGGTGAAGCGGCGGTCGTGGGAGCAAGACACCTGCGCCGGTTCGTGCGCCCGCGCTCGCCGGGCAGCCTCAAGGATGGCGCGCTAGAGGTCGCCTCGGAAAGCTGGCAGTCCTGGCGCCAGCAAGAGGCCGGGAAGGACCGGGGCGGCGGGGTCGCGTTCACTTACAACCTGCCCGTTGACGGGGATGGCGCTCAGGCCCACAGCGGGCGACAGCAGATCAAAGTCGTCTTCATCCTTCCGGAACGGTCCTCTCTGACGCTGGGAAGCGTCCCCCTCCGCATCCTGCTCACCGCACCCGCCTTCGCGGCGGATCTCGTGGCGGGGGTCGTTCTGTCGCCCTGGGCTGTTCGCGTGTTGCTCTACCCGCCGCGCTTTCCGGACCGCTGAATGCGCGCAGTTCGGGAGACACCTTACTTCATTCGGGGCACCCTGTTCGCGCAAGAGTGATTGACGTAAGGGTGGCTCAGGCGCGGCCGGCGGAGCGCTTCTTGCGCGCCTGTTTGCGGATGAGGTCGGCGAGGGGGCGGAGGGCGTCATTGACGGAGCGGGAGTCGCGGAAGACTTGCGCGACTTCAGGGGCCAGGACGACGACGTTGCATCCCTCGGCGTAGCGCTGCGCGTACTTGCCGCGCACGCCGCCGCGGAAGTCGTATTCCGCCAGCATGTCGCCATTGCCTGCGGCCCTACGTGCCTTCTTCATACGTCTCGCTTTCGCGCCGCGTGGCGAGCCGCGCTCAGGCCTTCGCACCGGCAAGGGGGCAGGCGTGTGTGACGCCAATCAGGCCGTCTATTGAGAGGTCCTCGTCGAGGTCGGGCCAGTGGATGCCGTAGCCAGAGGGTGAGACTTCGAAGCGCGCCCGTTCCGCGGGGGTGGCTCTGGCCAATCGCTCGGACACGTCGGCAACGTCTATGTGGTACTCCCGCCCGTCCACGCGCAGGACCAGGGTCGTACCCAGGAAGGAGACGCCCTCCACGTCGTGGGCTCTATCCATTCCTCTTCTCCTGAAACTTCTCCCACTGCGAGACAATGTAGTCGAAGTGTTGGAAGATGAGTCTCCGGGCGGTGCGCTTGTCCGCGGGGCTCATATTGTAGGCGTGCGCCTCGATTATCTCGAAGCCATCTGGGTCGAGCCAGTACTTCGCTTCAGCATCTCCCTTGCGACAGTGGATGTGAATCGGCTCGTTGCCCTCGTTGGCGTAGAAGAAGAATCGCCAGCCCGCGATCACCAGAATCGTAGGCACAGGTCTCAGGCCCTCCAGTGCTCCGGGGTCCCCGAAGATACACGCGTACTGCCGCGCATGGGCCGTTGCACCCAACCTGCCTCCCACATATCATACCGCCGGCACCCCCGAACCGCAACACCCCGCGCGTTGCCGGCAGCGACCCGCGGTTGACGCGCGCGGGCGAATCCGGGATAACGGGAGCCGCCTGATGGCCGAACCACAAACACCGATGCAGATGGAGGCCGACGCATGGCGTTGACCACTGAGTGGCGGAGTCGCATCGAGCAGTGGCGGAACACCCTGGAGAAGCTGTGCTACCGCAAGCTGGCCGACGTGCCGCTGAGCGGGTTCGTGACGAAGGAGCAATTGCGGCCCCGCGAGGCGCTGAAGCGGGCGTTCAAGCCGATGCCCGTCGGCACGCCCTGGGGCGCCAAGTGGGAGTACGCCTGGTTCCGCGCCGCCGTGAAGCTGCCTAGTGAGGCGAAGGGGGAGTGGGTGGTCTTTCGCTGCGGGACGGGCACGGGCTTCACGGGCGACCCCGGCGGCGAGGGGCGGTTCATCGTGAATGGCCGCGAAACGGGCGGACGCGACTGGCATCACCCGCAAGTGACTCTGACGACGAAGGGCGTCCCAGGCCGCAAGTTCGACATTCTGATGGAGGCCTACGGCGGCCACGGGCCGATGAACTGCGGCGGAGGCCCCGTCCCGCACGGGGAGCTGACGGTCCCCGAGCCGCCCCCCGCGCAGCAGACCGTCCGCCCCTGCTCTTTCGGCATCTGGGACGAAGAGGTCTTCCAGGCGTGGGTGGACGTGCAGACGCTCATCGAGCTGCGGGATAAGCTGGACCCCGACAGCCTGCGGGTGTCGGAGATTGACGAGGGGCTGAGGCAGTTCACCCTCCTCGCCGACCTGGAACTGCCAAGGGCCGAGATGCTGGCCACCATCCGCGCCGCCCGCAAGCGCCTCAAGCCCCTCCTCGCCTGCACCAACGGCTCGACCTCGCCCCTCCTCTACTGCTACGGCCATTCGCACATTGACGTGGCCTGGCTCTGGCCCCTGGCCGAGACCGAGCGGAAGTGCGCCCGCACCTTCGCCACGCAACTGGCGCTGATGGAGATGTATCCCGAGTACAAATTCCTCCAGAGCCAGCCGCACCTGTTCCGCATGACCCAGCGGCTCTACCCGGACGTCTACGCCCGCATCAAGGCCGCGGCGAAGCGGGGCCAGTGGCTCTCCGAGGGCGGCATGTGGGTCGAGGCCGACACCAACGTCAGCGGCGGCGAGGCCCTCATCCGCCAGTTCCTCCACGGCAAGCGCTTCTACCGCGAAGAGCTCGGCGTGGACTGCGAGCTGATGTGGCTGCCCGATGTCTTCGGCTACTCGGGCGCGATGCCACAGATAATGGCCGGCTGCGGCATCAAGTACTTCTCGACGCAGAAGATCTTCTGGAACTACAACGGCGGCGACCCCTTCCCCTACAACACCTTCTGGTGGGAGGGCATTGACGGCACGCGGGTGCTGAGCCACTTCCACAACGACTACAACTCGCAGACCAATCCAGCCACGCTGATTCAGCGGTGGAAGGAGCGGGTGCAGAAGGACGGGTTGAACGCCCGCATCGTGCCGTTCGGCTGGGGCGATGGCGGCGGCGGCCCGACCCGGCTGCACCTCGAGTTCCTCCGCCGCCAGCGCGACCTCGAGGGCGCGCCCCGCACCGTCATCGCCTCGCCGCTCGACTTCTTCCACGCCGAGGAGGCCAAGCGAAGCGACTGGCCGGTCTACGTTGGCGAGCTCTACTACCAGTGCCACCGCGGCACCTACACCACGCAGGCGAAGACCAAGCGCGGCAACCGCAAGTGCGAGATGGCCCTCCGCGAGGCCGAGATGTGGGGCGCCGCAGCCGCCGCGGCGGGCAAGCTCCGCTATCGCGCCAAGGTGATGGACGAGGCCTGGAAAGGCGTCCTTCTCAACCAGTTCCACGACATCATCCCCGGCTCCTCGATCCACCGCGTCTACGAAGAGGCCGAAGCGCTGCACGCCCAGGTTCTGGCCACCGCCAACGCCGTTGCGGTCAAAGCCGCCGAGGCCCTGACCACCACTCGGCACTCGGCACTCGCCACTCGGCACTCCGTTGCCGTCTTCAACTCCCTCTCCTGGGACCGCTCGGCCCTCGTGCCCCTGCCCAAGGGCTTCAAGGGCGCCGAGTGCAACGGCCAGGCCCTCACCACCCAACGAATCGGCAGCGCGCTCTATGCCGAGGCCCTCGTGCCCTCGTGCGGTTGGAGCACACTCATCGCCGGAAGGAAAACCCCGGTCACAGAAGCCGTCAAGGCCACCGAGCGGGGAATGGAGAACGATTGCCTGCGGTTGCGCCTGAACGACCGCGGCGAGATCACGAGCCTCGTGGACAAGGCGACGGGCCACGAGCTGGCCGCCGAGCCGATGAACGCCTTCCGCCTCTACAAGGACGTACCCCGCTGGTTCGACGCGTGGGACATTGATTCGACCTACGAGCTGTGCCCCATCGAGCTGCCCGAGAAGGCGAGCATCGAGGTCATCGCCACGGGGCCGCTGGCCGCCGTCGTCCGCCTCACGCGGAAGATCAGCGACTCGACTGTCACACAGGAGGTATGGCTCCGCCGCGGCAGCCGCAGGGTCGAGTTCCGCACGAGGATTGACTGGCGGGAGCGGCACAAGCTCCTCAAGGTTGCCTTCCCCACCAACCTCCACGCCAACGAGGCGATTCACGAGGTGCAGTTCGGCCACCTGCGGCGGCCAACCCATCGCTCGCGGCCATTCGACGCCGACCGCTTCGAGGTCGCCCAGCAGAAGTGGACCGCCCTCGCTGAGGAGGACCGAGGCGCCGCCGTCCTCAACGACTGCAAGTACGGCGTGAACGTCCTCGGCGGCAGCATCGCCCTCACGCTCCTGCGCTCGCCGCTGGCCCCCGACATGACCGCCG
>VGYV01000162.1 GCA_016872855.1 Planctomycetota bacterium | reverse complement strand
ATTTCCCGCCGCCGTAGGGGTAATCTTACGGTGGGCCGGCCGCTGTGGCCGGCGGCAACGAACGCGGAATGGAGGTGCAGGCATGAGCGGGATCGGGCGAGGTGCCGCGTGGGGATTGGCCCTGGCACTTTGGGCGGCCGCAGGGGAAGAGCCGGGGAAGAAGGACGAGGCCGTGCCGAAGCTGGACGGGGTGTGGACCGGCTTCACGGTGCTGGGGAAGGGCGAGACGCCCGACCGCGGGCCGGTGCACCTGAAGCTGACGATCAAGGGCGACCACGTGGATGCCGAGCGCCTCGACAACCAGCAGTTGCCCATGAAGGAAGGCACCTACAAGATAACGCCCGGCAAGCCGATGGAGATGGACGGCACATCGGTCAACCCGCGAGGTCGCGGCCAGACTTTCCTGGGCATCGCCGAGCTGAGCGGCGACACCCTCAAGTGGTGCGTCTCCACCCCCAACAACCCGCGTCCCACCGAGTTCGAGACCAAGAAGCCCAGCTTCCTGGTCATCCTCAAGCGGCAGAAGGAGTAGGCACAGGGAAGTGGATGAATGGATGAGTGGATGGGTGGATGGGTGTCAGACACTCATCCGTTCATCCAGTCGTCCAGCTATGCAATCATCCCCCTCTACTGCGGCGCGAAGCCGCCCGGGGAGCAGCGATGCGCGAGCTGGCAGCCGTTACCGTGGTGCTGTCGTTGGCGGCGACCGCGTGCTTGTGCGCTGCCGAGAAACCGCCCGTGCCCGACCTGACGAAGGGCGGCGAGCCGGACAAGACGCACGACTGGACGCTCGGCCCCACCGGCGCTCGCGGGTGGATGTGGGCCTGGGTGGGCCATACGACCGACGCACGGCAAATCCTCGTCACCGACGTGGCGAAAGGCTCCCCCGCCGACGGCACTCTCGCCAAGGGCGACGTGCTTCTGGGCGTGGACGGCAGGCCGTTCGCGGACGACGCGCGAATCGCCTTCGCCCACGCCATCACCCAGGCCGAGTCCGAGAAGGCCGGCGGCATCCTCCGCCTCCTCCGCTGGCGCGAGGGCAAGACCGAGGGCGTCCAAGTGAAGCTCCCCGTGCTGGGCACGTACAGCGGCACAGCGCCCTACGACTGCCCCAAGACCCGCCGCGTTCTCGACCTCGCCTGCCAGGCCATCGCCAGGAAGCCGATGGAGCACGTGACCATCCCCAACGACATGAACGCCCTCGCACTCCTGGCGTCGGGCCGGCCCGAATACAAGCAGATGGTGGCCGACTACGCCCGCAAGGTGGCGGCCCACCAACCAGGGGGCCACGTGACCTGGGGCTACGCCTACGCCACGCTGTTCCTGGCGGAGTACGCCATCGCCACCCGCGACGAGGCGGTGGTGCCGGGCCTCCGCCGCCTGGCGCTCGACATCGCGCGCGGCCAGAGCGGCGTGGGCACCTGGGGCCACGCCTTCGCGCGGGCCGACGGCATTCTCAACGGCTACGGCGCCATGAACCAGCCGGGCATCGTCCTCACCATTGCCATGACGCTTACCCGCGAGGCGGGGGTCAAGGACCCCGTGCTCGACCGCGCCATCGCCAAGGCCGCCGGCTTCCTCCGCTGGTACGTCAACAAGGGGGCAATCCCCTACGGTGACCACGACCCCTGGCCCTGGCACGACGACAACGGGAAGTGCTCGAGCGCCGCCGTGCTCTTCGACCTGCTGGGCGACCGCGAGGCCGCCGCCTTCTTCGCCAGGATGGCCGTTGCCGCCCACGCCGAGCGCGAGAGCGGCCACACGGGCAACTTCTTCAACGTCACCTGGGCACTCCCAGGCGTCGCCCGCGCCGGGCCCGCCGCTACGGCCGCCTACCTCAAGGAGCAGGCCTGGTACTACGACCTCGCCCGCGGCTGGGACGGCACGCTTCTCTACCCCGGCGTGCCCGGCAACTGGGGCGGCCACAGCTACGGCGGGTGGGACTGCACCGGCGCCTTCCTCCTCGGCTACGCCCTGCCCCTCAAGAGCCTCTACCTGACGGGGAGGAAGCCGAGCGTCGTCCCCGCCCTCTCGCAGGCCGAGGCGAAGGGCGTGGTTGACGCGGGACGCGATTTCACGTATTGGACGGAGAAGACGTGCTACGACGGCCGCGACACGGAGGCGCTGCTCGCCGGCCTGGCGAGCTGGTCGCCAGCGGTGCGCAAGCGTTCCGCCCAGGCGCTCAGCCGCCGCGAGGGCGACCTCGTGCCCCGCCTCCTCAAGCTCCTCGACAGCAAGGATGTGAACGCCCGCTACGGGGCCGTCGAGGCCCTCGGCCTGCTCGGCCCTCGGGCCGACGCGGCGGGGCCGAAGCTGTTCGCGCTCCTGCGCGAGGACGACCCGTGGCTCCTGTGCCTGGCGGCAGAGGCCCTCGCCCGCATGGGGCCGGACGTGCGGAAGGCGGCGGTCCCCGAGCTCCTCCGCCTCACCGTCCGCGAGGTCCCAGCCGACCCCCGCCGCCACGTCCAGCGCGCCGTCGGCATCGCCCTCTTCTCCCCCATGCCCGGCAAGCGCGAACCGAGGAGCATCCTGGCCGAATCGCTCGACGGCGTGGACCGCAAGCTCCTCTATCCTGCGGTGAAGGCCGTGCTCGAGAACGAGGACGGCGCGACCCGCGGCCTCCTGAGAGGCGTCTACGGCAAGCTCGACGACCGCGACATCGTGGCCCTCCTGCCCGCCATCCTCAAGGCCATCAAAGAGCCCTCGCCCAGCGACGAGATGTTCTCCGACAGCATCCGCCTGGCCGGCCTCGACCTGCTCTCGCGCCTCCGCATCCGCGAGGGAATGGCCATGTGCGTGGAGCTAATGGAGCCCAACCGCTGGGGCCAGGGCCACCGCATCCCCACCTGCCTGGGCTACCTGGCCCGCTACGGCGGCAACGCCAAGCCCCTCATCCCCCAGCTCAAGGACGTGCGCGAGGCCATCGCCAAGCATGACCGCAAGAGCGAAACAGTCCCCGCCATTGACAAGGCCATCGCCAAGATCGAGGCCGACCCCACGCCGCCATCGCTGCTGAGCCTCAAGGACTTCGCCGCCGCGGCCCCCGCAGCCGCAACACTTCAGCCGAATGAAGTGGAGAGCCAACCGTCACCCTGAGATGGCGCGCCGAGTTCGGAGTGCGGGCTTTAGCCCGTATCTGGGGCGCAGGATACGGCCTGAAGGCCGCACTCCAAACCTCCACTTCATTCGGCTGAAGTGTCACCCGCAGCCAAGTAGTGCCCGTCCCAGCTTGCGTGGGGCTTGCGCCAGGACAGGGGGCTTTGGTATGATGCGGACCGAGCTGGGCGGCCGGGCCCACATGCCGGGGCAGGGGCCGACAAGCCGATGATGCGGAGCGTATGACGGATGGCATCTGCCAAACGAGTGAGCCGACGGGTCGCGATCAAGGGGATGCTGGCAAGCGCCGCCGCGGCGCCGTACGCCATCACGTCCGCCGCGCTCGGCGGCGAGGGGAAGGCGCCCGCAAGCGAGCGGGTGACCCTCGGTCACATCGGCCTGGGGGCCAGGGGCCAGCATATCGTGCCCTGGTTCGGGCCACAGGCGCACTCGGTGGCCTTCTGCGACCCCTTCCGCTCGCGCCGCGAGGGCGTGGCGAAGCACTATGGCGGCACGCCCTACGCCGATCTGCGCGAGGTGCTGGCCCGCGACGATGTTGATGCCGTGGTGGTGGAGACGACCGACCACTGGCACGTTCCCGCCACGACCATGGCGGCCAACGCGGGCAAAGACGTCTATTGCGAGAAGCCGTTCGGCCTCTGCCTCGGCTGGTCGCTCGCGGCGCGCGACGCGCTCAAGCGCACGGGCCGCGTGTTCCAATACGGCACCCAGGCGCTCTCCTACGGCAACGTGCGTCTGTGCGCCGAGCTGGTGCGCAGCGGCCGCATCGGCGAGGTCCGCGAGATCGCCGTCTCCACCGGCGGGGGCCAGAGCGGGGGCCTGGGCAAACCGCTCCCCGTGCCCGATGACCTCGATTACGACCTGTGGCTGGGCGCCGCGCCCTGGCGGCCCTACTGCGGCCAGCCCCTCACCCAGGATGGCTGGATCTACTTCTACGACTATAGCGTCGGCTGGGTCGGCGGCATGGGCTCCCACCCACTCGCCGCCGCAGAGCTGGGCTTCGACTCCCATCTCGCCGGACCGTTCCAAATCGAGGCGAAGGGCACGATCCCCCGCGACGGCTTCCGCGACACACTCGTCGCGTGGGACGCGCGGATCGAGTTCGCCAACGGCGTGCGGATGACGTTCAGGAACGGCCCGACCCTCACGCGCTTCATCGGCACGGAGGGCTGGCTCGAGCCGCCGAACGTTGACTACGTGGTGAGCGGGGGCCAGGGGGGCGGCATCGGGGCGCAGCCCCCAGCGCTCCTGGCCGCACGGTCCGCGGTGAGGGGGGTGGACCTTGGCCGCGCCCGCGGCAACCACGGCGAGGAGTTCATCCAGGCCGTCAAGACCCGCACGCCCGCCACGGTGGGCATTGACATCGCGGCGCGCAGCGACGTCATTCTGCACCTCACCGACGTTGCGGTGCGCACCGGGCGCAAGCTAACCTGGGACCCCGTCAAGGAACAGATCGTCGGCGACCCCGAAGCCGCACGCCTCCTCCACCGCCCCTTGCGCGAGCCGTGGAGGCTCTAGATAGTTCCTGTTGCGGAAAGCCAAGACTGCCTGAAGGCAGGACTCCAAACAAGGAACGAACGCGTTCGGAGTCCTGGCTTCAGCCAGTCTTTGGCTTCCGAGCACGGCCCGAGTTCGGCGAATTCGGCTTTCCGCAACAGAAACTAGATAGCTTCCAGCGATTCGCCGGCGCCCTCAGCGGGGACAAGACTGCCTCTGCGGCTGGTTCGCCGCCCTTAGAAACTATCTCAAAACCCACGCGGGCTGCGTTGCCGGCGCCAGCGGGGCGCATGCAAGGCGCGGCGACGCAAGCGATGCAACGGAGCGCATCGCTGAGGAGACGCAACGCGGCAGCGGCGCCGCTCGCTGGCGAGCGGCGCGATGCCGCCGCAACCCGAAGGGACGCCGCGACTTCTGGCCGCAGGCGTTGTCGCACGTCGTCCTCGTCGTCGAATCCTCGTCAAGGGGAAAGGCCAAGAGTTCGACGACGACGACGAGGACGACGACGAGCACGAGCCGCAGGCAGGATGACCTCCCTCGGAATCGGGGCCAGCCTCAGGGTGCGCCCCCCCTGCCTCCTGCCGACTGCTCTCTTGGCATCTTCCCCCTCCACCCTTACAAAGGCAATACCCCCCGAAAAAACTGGGCAAGATTAATGATCTTTAACGGGAGATTCATCGCAGATTCAGAATGCTGTGCTATACTGTGGTTGGTTGGAAGAAGGCCCTTCAAGGGCGACGGTCATCGGGTCGGTGGCCGGGAGAAAAGTCGGGCGCAGACCCGGCTTTTCTCATGTATAGGCTCGAAGCCCGTTCAGGGCACAAGAGCCCCTTTGTGCCCTGAACGGGCCACGCCGCGTGCAGCTCAGGCGAGTTCCCCCCACCCGCTGCACGCGTTCTCTCCCCGTCCACAAGATTTTGTGTTGACACACGCCTGCATGCCGGTTAGAATCCGCGCCGGCCACTTGTTCGGAGGTCCCTCATGGCTCGCGGCAACTTCCTGATGGAGACGGAGAAGAGGCGCTCGAAGTGGGGCCTCTTCGCTGTCGCGGTCATCGTGTTTGTGCTCCTCTACATCGCCCACGAGACCTTTCTGCGGCGCTCCGAGACCCCCGCGCGGACCAGCATCACCACCGTCGGTGTCACCGTCGAGAGAGTCTACAATGCCCTCGACGGCGGCTTCCGGGGCAAGGTCTCCCTCGCCGAGTTCGCCGGCATGTACCACCTCATGGCCGCCCCCGACCTCGCGGGCGAGCTCCCTGAGGTCCGCCAGGCGGGCGTGACCGACGCCGCCGGCCCGGAGCTTCCCGTCGCGCGCTTCCGCGTCGAGTACCCAAACTCCAAGGCCAAGGCGGAGTATCACTTCTCCCGCATCGAGGGCATCTGGCAGCTCCAGTCGTTCACACGCATCCCCAGCGAGCTCGACCCCTCGCCCGCCGGCCGCAGCCCCCTCCCGCCCCGCCGGGACCCCGAGCCCGGCAAGGCCGCCCCGCCTCCCAAGGCCACCAACAACCCACCCCCCCTCGCCGTCGGAGAGCACCCCGCCACGCCGTGCGACTACATCGTCCAGCCGGGCGACACCCTGAGCGGCCTGTCGCAACGCTTCTACGGCACCGCGCGCCACTGGCGGCGCATTCTCGAGGCCAACCCCGGCCTAACCGAGCGCAACCTGCGCATCGGCCGCCGCATCCGCATCCCCTCCAGCCCCGAGCCGCCCCCACCCAAGAACGAGGCCGAGGCCCCCGCCCCCACGCCCTGAGCCTGGGGAGCCCCCTCGCCCGCATTTCTCACCAGCGGGGCCAGCTCCGTAGGAGCGATAGGGTTTAGCCGGCGGCGTAAGCCGCCGGAAAGGGGATGCCATGGGCGCAGCCCCGAAGGGGCGGAAGGGGCGCTCTGTCGTGCCGCCCCGTCGGGGCTGGGCGCTCTCCTCCCTGCGATCCGGCGGCTTACGCCGCCGGCTAGACCCTTGCGTCCCTTCGGGACTGCGAAGCTGGTGAGGAATCCAGGCTAGCCCGCGGGCCTCTCGCGCTGCCCCTGCCGCTCCACGGCGCGCATGTCCTCGTCGCTCCGGTGCATCAACTCCTCGATGGCCAGCGTCACGTCGCCCTCCAGCAGCGTCGCCGCCGCCCCCACGCTCACCGCGAGCCGCTTGTAGAGCTCGCTCGCCGCGCGGTCGATCTCCACGCACGAACGGAGCAGCCGGCACATCGCTCCCGCCATTGGAGCCTCCTGTCCCGCGAGCCACGCCGCCCGCCGCCGTCCCGGTACTCCCAGTCTGCACCCGTTCGCGCGCTGAGGCAAGCGAAGCGTCCCGCGCGAGTCTGGCCCGCAGTTCTGGCGCCTGCCTCCTTCTTGGGTCGTCGTCGTTGTCGTCGTCGTCCTCGTCGTCGAACAGGGAACTGGGAAACCGCGCGAATCCGACCACGACGACGAGCACGAGAAGAGGGGAATCCAGGCAGCTACCAGGATTCGGGGCCATACCCGAGCCGTACGAGTCTGGCCCCGCTTCCGGAATCATGAGGAACTCCTTACAGGGGGTGGCACGGTTGGCTTGCCCAACCGTGTCCTGCTCTCTGCCGGCGCGGAGACACGGCTGGTCAAGCCAGCCGTGCCACACCCGGTGTAGCTCCGTAGGGTCCCCCGCAACCGGGGCCAGACCCGTCCGGCACGGGGGTGGCGACGCAGCCGGCAACTCGCTCAGGAGGGAAGGAGCCTGTCCAGGCTGAGGCTCAGAATAGGCTCGCGCGCCAGGAGGGTGCGAAGAGGGGCGAGGTCCGGCAAGCCCAGCGCCTCCGCCACGGCGGCGTCTATCGCGGCGCGAGTCGGGTCCTGGTCGAGTAGCGGGAAGGGGAGGAGCCTGTCGCACGAAAGCTGATCGAAGGCTCCGGCGAGCCGCGTCAGCGCGCTCCTGCCGAGCTTGCGCACGTCGAGCACCGGCATGGCCCCGAGAACGGGTTTCTTGAACTTGACCCACGCACCCCTCGTCTCCTCCCGGTGGCCGACTAAGAGCACGAGTCCGGGAGAGGAGTTGAGCCAGAGAACGAGGGCCTTCTCCGCCTCAGGCCCTCCGCGGCGGAAGACGAAGGGCCACCAGACGTTCGAGAGGACCTCCTGACGTGTACGGATGGCGGCGAGTCGCATCGTCTTCAGCCACAGGCGCTCCGCGAGCAGGACGCGTCCGGCTTTGCGCCAGAGGTCGGTAGCGCGGCGCAGTGGGCGCCCCGGCTGAGGCCGTGGGCGCGGGGCGAGGTAGCGGTTCGGCTCCTCCTCGAGGCTACGCACCTCCCCGGCATCGTGGCTCCAGAACGCCGGGTAGTCGGTGACGGAGAGAGAGAGGGAGAAGCCGTCGTGCATGTCCCGGCAGTCAAAGCCAAGTTCGCCAAGCTCGTTGAGTGGGCACAGGGGCAGCTTGGCGACCCGTCCCGCTTGCCCCCGCGCAGGCACATACAACCGGCGGTCAAGCAGGTGGAAGAGCGCCCGCACGGCCTCGGCCTGGGCATAGGCGCAGGGGAAGCCCCACAGGCGCTCGCGCAGCCACGGCCACGGCACGCTCAGGGCCTCGCCCATCTTGTGCAGGTCGAGGTTCAGCTCGAGGGCGCCTTGATCCGTACGCACGTCCGGCGCAGGGTTCCCCGACAGCGCCCCTGCGATGGTGAGCGCCTCGACGGAGTTGCGCGGCTGGCGCCAGAGGTTGACGCACGTGACCCGTTCCTCGTCTGCAGGGGCCTCGCGCTTGCGGGCCACGACGAGGACTTCCGAGAGGTCGGTGTTCTCCGAGAAGTTCCAATGGTTCGGCTCGTGGGAGGCGACGATCCATTCCAGGTGGTAGCCGCTGCCGATCAACTCGCGTGTCCGGCCCCAGGCCACGCCCGAAAGGAGAGCGCGGGGGACGATGAAGGCGAGGCGCCCGCCTTCCTTGAGATACTGATCGCCGAGGGCGAAGAAGACGGAGCCGAGGCCCGCGGTGATGCTCGCCGACAGCCCCCGCCGCTTCACGATGTCCTTGAGCTTGCGCTGAAGCTCAGCGCGCTCCGTATCGGGCAGGTTCCCGAAGAGCAAGTTCCCGCCCACGCTGCGGGTGAAGGGGGGATTCATCACGCACAGATCAACCTTCGGTAGCCGTTGGGCACGGGGCTTCGGGGCTTCCACTGCCTTCTTGCCGGCAATCCACTCCGGCGATGAGAAAAGCGCCCCTATCTCGTGGGATTCCAGGAAGTCGAGGCTGCCCAATGCTGCGTGCTGGCCGCCCAAGGCGCGCCTGCCGAGGTGTGTCACGTCTACCGGCACGTCCGGGCTGCGAAGGGCGAGTGTCGAGGCCGTCAGATGTACGGCCGAGTCCAGCACGTCGAACCCGTAGAGCATCTCGCTCACGAGCACCTTCTGGAGGTCGCCGATTCGCAGCCGCTGCGCCGATTGCGCGCGGGCGCGAACGTAGTTGTCCACCACGCCATCGGCGGTCGCCATCAGAAGTGTTCCCGTGCCACAGGCGAAGTCGGCGATGCGGAAGCGCTTGAGCGCCGAGAGGTCGCGCCAGTCCACGTCCCACCGCCCCGGCTCCAACGCGAGCTTGAGCAGCAGGGCCGCGGAGGGGATCGCCGTGTAGAAGGCCCCCAGGTGCTTGGCATCGGCCAGGAGCCGATGGTAGAGCCGGCCCGCCAGATCGTGCCGAAGGGGCGCGTGCCAGAGTACGATGCAGGCCGCGGTGTCCATGAGCCTCTGGATGGCCGTCGTCACTTCCCGGTACGACACCACACAGGTGAGCAAGTCGTGCGCGATGTGGAAGATCGGGTAGTAGTTGATCTCCTTGAGGATGAACCACCAGTGGTGCGCGAGGTCCGCCACGGTGTCGCCATGATTGCGGAAGCAGGCGAGGCCCTTAACGCGGGCGTCATGGCTGGCGAGGACCTGCTGGAAGACCATCGCGTTGGTCAGGATGAGGGCGCTCACCCGGTTCACGGCCGCTTGCTCTCGGGGGTCCGGCCGCGCCGGCGCCTGCCCCCGCCGTCCCCGCGCGCCCGGGCGTTCCGCCGCGCCTTGGCCCGGGGGCTCGCGCATCTCAAGCACCTGCCGGAAGCGCCCGATGGAACCCGGTTGCCCCCGAAGCGCGTCCGTGAACAACCCGATGCCGGTCTCCACACGCCGCACGGCCAGCTCGAGCACTTCATCCCGGACGAGTTGTTCGTAGGCTCGGCGGAGGGCCTCGACCAGCGCGTTCAGATCGCCGCTCGTGAAGGGTCCTGGCTCCTCCTCCAACTCGGGGAAGAGACACGTTCTTGCCTGGGTGCTCTCGGTGATGATGGCGAAGCGAAGCGCAGCTTGACTCAGTTCCGCCTTCATGCTCTCAGGGGGGGCAGTGCGCAGTGAGCACGGGTACACCACGGCGACACCGACTTGCGCGATGCCTCGCTCCACCCGTTTCAGCGCAGCGCGCCGTGCCTTCCTCTGCGCGTTCCCTATGCCGCAGGGTTCCGGCGGCGCGAACTCGCCTTCGATGGCCGTCCGCAGGCCCCGGAAGTCCACCAGGACATCGGGCATCGCGCGCCCCTCTTCGGGTAGGGCCAGTATCTCCTCCGGCGCGGCCACGAGCCCGCGCTCCTGAAGAAGCTGCGCCAGCAGAACGTTGAGGACCTCTTGTCTTGCCGCCATTGCGTCTGGGCGTCCCTCAACTCGCGCTAAGTGCCTCGAACCTGTCGTCTATGCCGCATGCATTATGGCAGCCAGGGGCGCGCGAGTCAAGGGGTGTGGGGCAAGAAGAACCCGCGCCCATCCGCGCAGTCCGCGGTCCCTCTCTTCTCCCTCCTCTCCGTCTCTCCGTGCTGCGTTCGCGCTGGCCGGACGGGCAGCCTACCGGACGGTAGCTTCCGCCCCGGAGGCCGACGCGCCGGGATGAAAGATAGGCTCCCGGACGCACCAGACCGATGGCGAAAAAGGGACCCTTCGAGTGGCAGAAAAGGGTCCCTCTAGCGGTCTATCAGGAGCATGTCCGCCACGTCGAGCGGCATGGTGAGGATCATCACGTCGCCCTCGAACTTGGGGCGGAGGCGGCCTCGCTCGACGCTGCGGACCGAGGCGGCACTCGGCACACCCTGGACCTTGACGGTGAGGGAGCGGATCGGCTTGCCCGTGTAGTTCATCAGCGGCACGGCTAGGCGGGGCGAGGGCTTCTCCGTATCTATAACCCCGCTCTCGACTAACGTCTCGCTGCACTCGACCGGGCGGACGTAGCCCTCGGGCAGGAAAGCATCAACCAGGGCGCGGCGGAGCTTCGGGTCCATGCCCGTGGGGAGGAAGTGGGCGGATGAGCGCTCGGTCGCCCCTCGGTCGGCAGGCATAAGTGGCAGCCCGCTCTTGAGATACGCCAACCCAGGGAGGAAGGCGAAGAGGACGGCGCGGCCCTTCCCGTGCCGCTTCTCGACCACCGCCGGCTTGCCGTCGGCGAACGTGCCGAGGACCTTACCGTCCTTCGGCTCAAGCGTCTGCCGCCAGGCGATGGCCTCGGCGGAGACCGCGCTCTCGCCCTCGCCCCACTTGGCGACGGCGATGGGCACTGAGGGTGCAAGGTCTTGTTTGGCAAGGATTTGCGTCAGCTTCTCGTCCTTATGGATGCCGCCGCTGGCCGCGCCGTAGAGGGCCTCGGCCTCGCGGTTTGGGGCGCTGAACTCGTTGGCGAAGCCGCCGCCGCAGAGGGCGACCACTGTGCCCCCCGCCTGCGCCCAAGCCGCGAGGGCCTTGATGGCCTTGGAGTGGACATATTGCTGGGTGAGGTAAATGACGCTGTAATCCTTTGCCAGGCCGTCAATTACATCGTCCTCGGTGAGGAAGTCCACTGGCACTTGGGCGTGGCGGAGGGCGTAGTAGATGGCCTTCCGCTCGGCGTTGTGAATCGCCCCCTTGAAGTTGGTGTCGCCAGTCAGAATCTCATCCACGCTGGAGAGGAGCAGCCCGACCTTGGCGGGGCGGACCGTGCCGTCGAGCACATAGTCCTCGAAGACCCCAGCATCGTGGGTGACGTCGCGCACGGCTCGCCACATGTCCAAGCCCTCAGTGGAGATATAGTTTTCGGTGGCGCCCGTGGCGAGGGGGGAGGCGCAGAAGTAGTTCACCTTGGTCGCCCCGTGCGCGACGACGGTGTAGAAGGAGAGGCGGAAGTCGCGGGGGAGGCTGTTCGGCCAGTGGGGCATCACGTACATCATGATGGGCAGGCGGCGGTACTTGGCTCCGCAGCGGAAGGCCGAGGTGAGGTAGCCGACGACCTGGGTGCTGAACTCGGGGATCTGGCACACGTAGTCCTCGCTCCAGGGCATGGTCATGGCGCGAAGCTTAAATGGCCGCACCCATTGGAGATCCGTCACGAGGTAGTTGGCATGAGGCGAGTAGTTGGCGCCCGTGAGGATGTCCTTGCCCGCGCGGTCCTCGAGCCAGCGCGTGGCGTCGGCATACTGCTGCATGCCAGTCTCGAGGCCGAAGAGGGTGGCATAGTAGAAGAAGGGGTTCTCGCGCTCTTTGGCGGTCGCATAGCTCACCCGGCCGCCGAGGTCGAACTTGCGTTGGGCGAGCCAGGCGTTGAAGGCATCGTCGTTGCCCGCGACGGGTGGGATGTGGATTTCGTCGCCGTAACTCACGATCTTGATATGCTTTAGGTTGCCCTTCTTGTCGGCATCCTCGACTGTCTTCCTGAAGGCATCGAGGTTCGAGGGATACCAGTGGGCGGCGATGGCGGCCCGCTGGGGCGGCACGCCGAGCCGCTCGGCCCAGGCGCTGCACAGCGGCGTCATCGTGTTGTGGCCGAGGGCGAGGGCGATCTCGGTGGCCAGACGGCCTATCTCCCCCTCCTGCTGCATCGCGCCGCTGAAGGCCATCAGCCCGTAGATGGCGAAGCGCTTGGGCACGGAACCCCGCCGCGGGAAGCGCCCTATCTCCTTCTTAAGCCATTGAAGCGCCTCAACTTGCGTGCGAATCGTCTGGTTCACCGTCACGTTCCCCGGCATCTCGAACGTCGCGGGCGAGTAGTAGCCCGGCAGCCCCTTCACCCGCACCGTGCGAAGAGAGTCCAGGCGCCCGCGGCGGCCGGGGATGGCGAACTCCAGCTCCAGGTCGAGCCCTTTCTCTTTGGCATCCTTGTACTTAGCGACGGGGAACCACTGGGAGTTGTTCAGGGCGTCGAGCACCTGGCCCATCGGCACCCAGCCGGAGCGCTCGCCGGGCTGGAGCCACTCGGAGTCGGGGATGGTCTTGAACTGGGCGGGGTCGAGGACGGGAGCCAACTCGTCGGGCCGGACCGCGGCCGAGCGAGGGCCGGTGAGGAGGTACTTGGACTCCGACGTAAGTCGTCCGCTCTTCAGCACTTGCGTGGTCGGCCAGTCCCGCACATGGACATAGTACGGCGAGTGCTGCCCGCCCGGAAAGGGCTGAACGATCGGGATGCACGGCCCGAGGCCGTCGCGCGGGTTGCGGAACCGCACGAACAGGTCGCCATCCTGCACCAGCCAGCCGTCGAGTTCCAGGTAGTTGGTCTTCTTCTGCGCCTCCAGGCCCTCGGTGTCGTTGGTCAGGCAAAGCACGTCCACGTGGCGTTCGGCGGCCATGCGGCAAGGCTTGCCGCCCTCGAGTTGCGGCCCGGCGACGAGGCGGAGCGTGGCGGGGCCGGCCGCCAGCTTCGCGGCGTCCCGAACCTGCCACACGATGTTGTCGGTCCCGCCCCAACCGTAGCGCTCCATCGGCACGCGCTTGTGCTGGTTGAGCGCCCATATCTTGGGGTCTTCGAGCCGCCCGAACGTCTGGCGATAGACGCTCTTGCCCCCCTGCTCGATGGCGACGGTGAACTCGGCGGAGAAGTTGTAGGGCTGCTCGTAGCGGGCGAAGACCTGGAACTCGCCGTCGTAGGGAATCGTCACCTCTTGCGTCGCGATGGCCTCCTTGCCTTCGGGCACCTGGGCCGGCGCGCTCAGGCAGGCCATGCGCGACAGGAAGCAGATGGCGAACGTCGCGGCGTAGTAGTTTTCGGGATACGGCATCACACGCCATTCGCCGCTCGCCACCTTGAAGTCCTCCGCCTCTGCGATCAGCCGCATCGGCCTCTCCGCGGCGAGGGCCGACAGCGACAGACTCGTTGCGACGGCGAGGCACACGGCTCGACTGCGAAGCAGGTTCATGACGTCCTCCATATGCACGAGGGAGTTCCGGGGCACAACACCCGGCCCACTGCACTATACGCACTGGGCGAAGCGAGTCAAACCCCGAATGCCTCACTCACGCAGAGGAGCGGAGCCAGCAGAGGGGAATCGGCCCGCGAAATGCGCGAAACCACGCGAAAGAGGAACACCTGGTAAGGTGTGCGAACATGGGCATTGCCAGAATTGCCTGCTCATGAGATTGAGTCGAATTCCATAAGTACGTGGTATATCTTATGTTGTGTCGTTGGTCAGCCCTTGCACAAGGGCTGGTATCAACTGGCCTTGCAGGCGGCC
>VGYV01000161.1 GCA_016872855.1 Planctomycetota bacterium | reverse complement strand
ATCCGCTGTGCCCAGGATTCGGCCGTCGGGCAGCTCGGTCAGGCGGTTGATTACCATTGGATAGGTGGGCACCTGGAGGGGGATGGCCTTCCACTCGTCGTCCCCGCCTCTCGCCTTAGGCATGCGATGCCAGATGATCGCTCTGCCATCGGAGGTCGGCGTTGCGCTTTCGGTGAAGAACTCGGGCTGCGGGGGGAGCGTGACCCACGGCTTGGAGTCGGCCGGCTCGGGCCAGGGCGGCTTCTCGTTCGGCGCCTTCTTCGGGATGGCCTTGCCCTGGTAGAGCCAGTACTGGATCGCCTTCCCATCGGTGCCGACCACCTTGCTCGCGCTCGCCGTGCAGCCGTGGCGGCCCTGGTGGACGCTGACCATGCCCTCGACGTTCTCGGTGGTCACGAGCGTCTCGTCCTTGCCCGTCTGGCGGTCGTAGGCGACGAGGAACCAGGGCACCTTGCCGCTGGCGACGTAGATGTAGCGGTCATCGGCGGCGACCGAGTAGCCCCAGCAGCCGTTGGGCGCGTGGCTGGGGCCGACTGGCCCGTAGTCCGTCACCTTGCCCGTCCTGGGGTCAATCTGGTAGGCGCCGGCCTTGCGCTCCTTGTCATAGCTGCCGCTGCCGTAGATCATCCCGTCGGTGCCGACGCACATGGGCCGCGTCTCGCCCGCGAGGCCGGGGGCGACGACGCCCTTGCACGAAAGCGCGTTCGTCGCGGGGTTGTAGACGTAGACCTCCATCCCCTTCTGCCAGTCGGGCGTGGCGATGTAGAGCTTGCCATCCGGGCCGAGCACGCGGCCACAGATGTGAATCTGCCGCCGGTCGGGGATGCCGTCCTTCTTCACCACGCCCGTCGCCAGGTCGCCGATGAACACCGTGGTCGGGCCGCCATAGCCCTTGAAGTACCACTGGAGGAAATCGTAGGTCTTGCCATCCGGGTTCGGCACGAGCATCAGTTCCCCCCGCCGCACCGAGGTCACGGGCACGCCCAGTTCCTCGACCTTCAGCGGCTCCGCCTTCGCCACCAGCGCCGCAAGGTCAGGCTGGTCCTTCGACGTCCACGGCGCCTCGGCCCCAAGAGCGACACCCGCCGCCATCAGGAGATGCAGGGTTCCCGTCACGTTCATCGAGCTGCTCCTTCTTCCTGTCCGTTTCCGGCCAGTTGACTATACCCCCGGGGCCAGGGGGCCGCAACCCAGGCTTGACAGGCAGAGCCAGCGGAGCACAATGGGGGTGTGGAATCGGCCTTGTGGAAGGGCAAGTGTCTCGACGACGAGGACGACGACGAGGACGGTGTGAACGTGCAGGAGAAGCCAATGTGCCCGCATTGCATGAACCGAAGGGAGTTCACGGGATTGGCCGCGGCGGGGATTGCCGGGGGCGTGCTCGCGCTCTCCGCCGCGAGTGCTCAGGAGCTGGCCGTCGAGCCGTGGGACCCCGATAGGCCCTTCCTGGTCACTGGCAAGCCGCTCCGCGTCCAGCCCATTCTGATGCACGCGCGCTACAGCCCGCGGCCGAAGACCTCGTGGCGGTCGTGGAGCTGCATCGTCAACGATGCCGCCGCGGCCGAGGAGGTCGAGCGCATCGAGGGCGAGCTCAAGGCGCTCAAGGCCCAAGCCACCTTCCCCATCGAGTTCCTGCCCATTGCCAAAGTCACCTCGCGCGCGGAGGCCGAGGCCGTCCACAAGGCCGACTTCGATGTCGTGCTGCTTTACGCGGCGTCGGGCGGCAATCTCCACGACTGCTTCGCCAAGGCCCCGACCCGCGACACGGTGCTCTTCCTCCGCCACAGGAACGGCCCCACCTATTACTACTACGAATCGTTCGGCCGCCGATTCGTCCAGCCCCTCACGCCCGAACAGGTCCGCCAGAACAGCGCCAAGAACCACGGCCCAGTGACCCTCGACGACGCGGTGGTGGATGACTACGGCGATGTGCTCTGGCGTCTGCGGGCGCTGTATGGCGTACGAAACTTCGTCGGCTCGCGCATCGTCGCCCTCGGCGGTGCGCAGGGGAAGTGGGACGGCAAGGCCCCCGCCGTCGCCCGCGAACGCTACGGGATGGAGATCATCGAGGTAGGTTACGACGCCCTCGCCGCGCAGCTCAAGGTCGCTCTCGCCGACGCGAAGCTTCGCGCGCAGGCCGATGCCTGGGCGAAACGCTATCTGGCCATCCGCCGGACGAAGCTGGAGGCCGAGAGGGAGCATATCCCGCTCGCCTTCATCCTCTACGCCGTCTTCAAGAACTGGCTCCGCGAACACAACGCCCCGGCCTTCACCATCAACGCCTGCATGGGCACGGTGATGAACGTGGCGAACACGACCGCCTGCCTCACGCTGAGCCTGCTCAACGACGAGGGCTACATGGCCTTCTGCGAATCGGACTTCGTCATCATCCCCGCGGGGATTCTGCTCCACTACGTCGCGGGCACGCCCGTGTTCCTGCACAACTCCACGTTCCCGCACAAGGCGATGGTCACGTGCGCCCATTGCACGGCGCCGCGGCGGATGGACGGCAAGCGCTACGAGCCGGTCCGCATCGTCACCCACTACGAATCCGATTTCGGCGCGGCCCCGAAGGTCGAGATGCCCATCGGCCAGCGGGTCACGTTCGTGGACCCCGAGTACAGCACGCCGCGTTGGCTGGGCATGCGCGGCATCGTGCGCGACAACCCCTTCTACGACATCTGCCGCAGCCAGCAGGACGTGGAGATCGAGGGCGACTGGCGGCGACTGATCCCCGAGGCCCGCGACTCCCACTGGATGATGGCCTACGGCGACCACCTGGCCCCTGTCGGCTACGCCGCCCGAAAGCTCGGCATCGAATGGATCCCTCTGTCCGAGGCCTGACACCGGCCCTGTGGCCCTCAATCCTGGGGAGCGGCTCGGTCCTCCCATCGTCCTCCTCCTCGTCCTCGTCCCTCGTCCTCGAATCTCCTGGCGGACGCGGACAGGAGCCGAGAACGAGGACGACGGACGAGGGACGAGGACGATTCGATCAGACCACAGGTTCCGCCATCGCTGGAGGCCATGCATAGCCCACAACAGAGCCTTGCACCCCCGATGGCCGCGCGGTAGAATACCCTCGCGCCTCACGAAAACCCACTGACAGGAAAGATGCCCAATGGAACCCCAAGAGACCCCAGCCCCCGAAATCAAGCAGCCGCCGATTCTGTTCAAGAAGACCCAGGCGCTGATCGCCGAGATCAGCTCGCTCCTCGGCGGCACGCTCGTGACCTACTGGAACAACCCCAAGGGCTGCGTGTGCCACAACGACGTCGTGGCGCTCTACGAAATCCTCGACAAGCTGGGCAAGCGCGACGCCGTGTACCTCTTCGTCAAGTCCCACGGCGGCAACGGCCAGGCCTCGCTGCGCATCGTGAACTTGCTCCGCCGCTACTGCTCGCGCCTCGTCGCCCTCGTGCCGCTCGAATGCGCCTCCGCCGCCACCATGATCGCCATCGGCGCCAACGAAATCCTCATGGGGCCGATGGCCTATCTCACCGCCGTGGACACCTCGCTCACCCACGACCTGTCGCCCATAGACCGCGACAACGACCGCGTGAGCGTGAGCCTCGACGAGCTGACCCGCGTCATCCGCCTCTGGCGCACCGAGCAGGCCGACGCCCGCGAGAACCCCTACAAGGCCCTCTTCGAGCACGTCCACCCCCTCGTCATCGGCGCCGTGGACCGCGCGGAGTCGCTCTCCATCATGCTCTGCCGCGAGCTGCTGGCCCACCACATCCCGGACGAGGTGGTGACGAATGAGATTGCGAACACCCTGAACTCCAAGTACCCCTCCCACAACTACCCCATCCTGTTCGAGGAGGCGGAGAAGATCGGCCTCAAGGTTGCCCACATGCCCCCGCAGATCAACACGCTTCTTCTGGAGCTGAACGAGCGCTACAGCGAGATGGGCCAGAAGGCGACGACCGACTTCAGCGAGAGCCGCGCCCACAGCAACGAAATCCTCAACATCTGGGAGTCCGCCGGAATCCAGATTTACTACCAAGAGGACAAGGACTGGTTCTACCGAGCCGAGGAGCGGCGCTGGATCACGATGAACGACAACAGCAGTTGGCGGCGCATCGAGCGCACCAACGGCAAGACGGCGCGGCAAATCCTCCACATCGCGTGAGGGGACAGGACACAGGGCAAGTCACTTCGCTGGGGAGTCGCACACCCCGACCCCGACGTAGTGATTCAGATCATCGTTCGAGTTGCCACGCGAGTGGAGACGCACGCGTTGGGCCGGGATGCCCCTGCACAGAACCAGCTTGCGTTGGGTGACGGCATCGGCGCCGTCCGCCGCTCGGCTCGGCACGGCCTCTTGCAGCCAATTGCCCCGTTCAGTTCCCGTTCTCCTTGAGCTTGGAGAGATTCTGGTTGGTCAGGCCAGGGGCCTGCGCCGCGAACGCCGGGTTGATCGTCGCGTCCCCGCCGGCCATGCGGTCCGTCGCCACGCGGAACAGGTCGCGCACCTGGTTCCCGAACACCGTGATGATCCCGATCGAGAGCACCGCCACCAGCACCACGATAAGGATGTACTCCGTCGTGGCCTGGCCCCGCACGTCCCGTCTTCTCTGGAACATCCCTTGGCCTCCTTTCCGGGGTCACATCTTCATTTATCATTTATTCCACTAGGCAGCGCCCGAATAAATGAGGCTCTCCGGGCTTTCTTGTGGGTGCCCACAAGGGGGGCGCCAAGCCGAGGAACCCTTCTACCTCCCTCAGCATAGGCATGGCAAGGACTTACGCCGAAATACACCTGTGCCGGCGCTGGATCGCCAGCTGCTCGCGCCGACCGACAACCACAACCCCTGGGGGCTACCCACAAAGAACCCCGAAGCGGCATAAATGATAAATGAAGATGTGACCCCTCGGGCTGCTATTTGCCGGGGTCCTTCAGGTCACCGAGACCCCTGTGGACCTCCTGATCCTTCTGCTTCCCCGCGTCCTTGAGGTCGGAGAGGCCCCTGCGGACGTTGCCGGCTGCGCTGTCGGTGATGCCGGAGTCGAGCGTGGCATCGGTCTCGCCGCCCAGCCGCTCGGTGCTGACCCGGAAGAGGTCGCGGACGGCCGGGCCGATGGTGAGCGCTCCGACGCCGATGCCGACCAGGAACGCTGCGGCGAGGGCGGCTACGGCGGCCCACCGTGGCACGCGCCAGAAGGTTCCGAGGCGCGGCTGCGGCTCGGCGGCAGGCGCGGGCGGCGCGTCCGGGCCGAGAACGAGGGGCAGGCGGAGCCTGGGCGCCAGGTCGGTGCCCGCCTCTTGCCAATCCCCTTGCTCGAGGGCCTCTCGCACCACGGCCGCGACCTCTGCCAGCTCGGGCGAGCCGGCCAGTTGCTCCTCGACCCACTTGCTCCTCGACGGGTCGAGCGCCCCCGCCGCGTACGCCGCCAACGTCGCGTCGGCCACGGGCCACATTGTGGGCGGGACGTCCCCGTCCCGCGCGTCGCGGCGTGGGGACACGCCGCCCACAACAGCCGGCGAACGAAGCGTCTCCCGCCGCCATACGCGGATCTCCTCCGCAAGCTGCCGGAGCAGGTCCTCCGGCACCGACCTCTCTGGACCGGCCATATCACTGCTCTCCTTACGTATAGACGTCCGCTCTCGCCGTCGTCTGCAACCGCGACGCTTCTGTCGGTCGAAGTCCCGCCTCCACCGGCCTCGTGTCGGTGGGGCGAGGGATTGACAGCTACCACGCCGGCCCCCTCTTCACCCCTCTCCCTTTCAGGGAGAGGACGCCTCGTCCGCGAGGCGGGTGAGGGTGGGACTGTGACCATAGGTCCACCCTCCCCCGTCCCTCCGAGAGGGATACGTGTTTGGCCTTGCGTCAGGGGCCGGCCACCTCTCCCTTGGGGAGAGGTCGCCCGCCGTAGCCCCCGGCGGCGGCGGGCGGGTGAGGGTGCCTTCCCCGGCGCCCGCGGCATCTCAAGCACCCTCACCCCAACCCTCTCCCCGAGGGAGAGGGGGGATGGTTGCCTCCTCGCTAGACGCGCACCGAGGGGGGGGGGGGGGGGCGGCACCCGCCGTAGCTGCCCATCGTCGCTCCACTGGGGCAAGCCTAGTGGTGACGCAAGTCTCACTCCGCTGAAGCATCACCCCCAATCATGTCCTTGAGGAGCCGGCGAATCGCGTCCAGCTCGTAGTAGACCATTCGGGGGGAGAGGGCGACCTCGCGGGCGATTTGCTCCTTCGGCTTCCCCTCCAACAGGGCGTCGAGTATCCGCTGCTGGCGGGGCGTCATCCTCGCCCGGGCTCTGTCCACGGCGTCGCGCAAGTCGGCCAGGTTGTCCGCTTGACGCGCCGCCACGTCGGTGGCGTCGAGCCCCGATCGCTCGGCGCGGGTTCTCTGAAGGCGTCGCCGCACGCCGATCGCCTGCCGCGCCGCAATGGTGCCGACCCAGGCGGCGAGGTTCCGCCCCTGCCACTGGCCGAGGCGGGCGAAGATGGCGTAGAAGGCGTCCTGAACCGCGTCCTCCACGCTCGCCCTGTCCGCGCCGCCCAGGATTCGCGAGGCAATGGCCAGGCATAGCCCAGTATAGCGGCGGACCAGTTCCCGCTGCGCCGCCTCCTGCCCGTCGAGGCACCGGCGCACCAGGTCGAGCGAATCGTCGTCCGCGCCCACGCCGCATCCTCCTGCGAAGCCGCGAGCAACCCTCGCTTGCCCCCTTCATCGTACCCCAGCCGGCCCCATTCCGCAAGAGAGCTGGGAAGCCCCCGCCGTTGACAGTTGGTTGCCCAACGACTAGAATGCCGGAGGGTGGGGAGGCGCCAGCGAGGCCACCCATGGCTCGGTCACCCCCGGTATGGAAAGGGGCTATTGGGAACGCATTGACACCTTGAGCGCCGCCATCTACGAGGTCTTCGAGCCCATCGAGGCCGTCGCCCTCACCCCGGAGGAATGGGAGAACGGCGACTCCCTCCTCGCCGACTTCGCTCGCACCGGTGAGGCGGTGGGATGAGGTCAGCGACGGGCGAGAGATGAGTAAGGTGTCACCGGAACTCCGTCGCATGGCCGACCTCGCTCGCACCGGCGAGGCCGTACGGTAAGGCGCACGCGGAGAGAGTACGCTCTCCCTCTTAGGGCCAAGCCCCCTGCCTCTGACCAGGCAGTCTTGGGGAAACGGAATGTCCCCTTTCCAAGTCACCCGCAAGGACTGCTGAGTCGCCGAGCTTCAACGGGCGTACCGTTCTGGTGCTTGGCGCGGGCGCCAGCCGCCCCTATGGGTTCCCAACCGGGGAGGAACTCGTGAAGGAAATATGCGAGCGGTTCCCCGGCTCCTTCGAGGCCATGGAGCCTTGCGACGGATCCACCCCCCAGGAGCGTAAGCGCAGGGCAGAGGCCCTTGTCCTGCGGCTGAGAACCTCTCCGTGCCGCTCCATTGACGACTTCCTGGAGCGGAATCAGGACCTCCTGGGAGATGGCAAGATCGCCATAGCGAGCTGCCTGCTCCCCAGGGAAGACGAGCGCCGCCTTCTCGACACCAAAGACTGGTACACATACCTGATCGAATGGTGGCTCAAGAGACCTGTGAAGCTGGCGGTCATCACGTTCAACTACGAAAGGTCCTTTGAGCAGGCTTTCTACCTTGCCCTTAAGGATGTATGCGGCGAAGAAGAGGCCCGAACCCGGATACGGGGTGCAAGGACGTCCCACGAACGTCAGTTGATCACGGTCGCACACGTTCACGGCAGTTTCGGTCTGCTCCCATGGTGTGCTCTCCCCCATGGCAGTGGATTGCCCTATGGGATCACTCAGGAGAGCGACGTCGGCGTCAGGGTCAAGCAGGCCGCGGAGCAACTGCGACTCGTGTTTGAGCCGCCGACTGGTAGGGCATTGGCCAGGTGCCGCCCCTACTTGGCCAGGGCCTCCCGTGTGCTCTTTCTCGGCTTCGGATATGATCAGAGGAACCTCGAGAGGATCGACCCGATATGGTCAACGGAGAAGTTGCAGCCGACAGCGACAATAGCCGGCACAGCCCATGGCCCGGCTGGCCCCACCGGGCCGCTAGAGGATGAGGCAAAGCAGTTGCTGCGGAGATGGGCTGGCAGTGAGTGGCACGGAGAACTGAAGGTGGTGCCGAAGAAGATCGTTGAGGCCATCCAACAATATGGCTGGCTCCCCTGATGGCAACCGTGGGCAGCGGGTCAGTGTATTGCGCATTCGCTCGCGCAGTCGTTCCATTCGATGCCGGGCTCAGTGCGCCCTGGCCGGGCCAAGGGGTTTCCTGGGGGCAGCGCGAGAAGCGCGCCGGCGGCGCATTGCGGCGCGGCTGACTTCCTCCACGCTCGCGTCGGCCCACAGATCACGCTGCCATTTCGTGTAGTCGAAAGGCTCGCGCAGGATCAGGGAGACGAACCGCTCGGCCTCCACAGGCCCCATGGCCTCTGTCAGCGCCTTCATCCCCTTTATTCTGACTTCGGTGTCCGTGAGCATCCTCGTGCCTCGCGAGCGGCCCTGCCGCTCATCTTCTCTGCATCGGTGGATCATATCACGCGGCCCTCTTCACCGCAAGGCCATCGCTGCGCTTCGTGCCCGGTTGACAGGGGTAACTGTGGCGTGTAGGATACTCATCGGCTGAGTACGACTCCACAGAAAAGGGTGTACAGAAACAGCGGCCACGAACGAGTGCCCCGCCCCCACCGACCTCGCGTCGGTGGAGCGAGGGATTGGCCACTACAAGAGAGCGGCTCGACCCACCCCCCTCTCCCGCCGCCGCGCCCGTTGCCAGCAACGGGCGCGGCGGGAGAGGGGGAGAGGGGGTGAGGGTAGCAGCTCTGTAGTCGCCAATCCTCCACGCCACTGGGGCGAGCCCAGTGGGGGCGACCTTTCTGTGTGGAGGTGCACTAAGACGGTGGCTCGCCCGACCGAATCCTCGTGTGGAGGGTGGAACCGGGCAGGCCACTTCGCGTCTAAGGATTAGAGGAAGGTGCGACTCCGCCATGTCCCAACCCTGGGTCAGCAAAGGAGTGAACTGACCATGTCGCCTACCAAGAAGCTGGTGTTGAAGGTGTCGGGGGCGCTCGTCGTCGCGGGGGCGGTGCTCGTGGCGTTCGGGCAGAAGCTGGCCTCGGAGGATGAGCTTTACTCCAATGGCCTCAAGAGCTTCCGCGAAAAGTCGTTCAAGCCGGCAACCGAGGCGTTCGAGGAACTTCTGAAGCGCTTCCCGAAGTCCGAGCGGGCGCGCGAGGTGCAGTTCCTCCTCGCCGAGTCGTTCCGCATCGCCCAGCGGCTCGGGCGCGAGGCGACCTACGAGAAGGCCGACAAGGCATACCAGGTGCTCACGGAGGGGGCCACGGAGGACATCTGGAAGGCCCGCGCCCAGGCCGGCCTGGCACGTCTGCACCTGAACTGGAATTATTGGGGACAGCGCGACAGGGTGAACTCGCTCCTCGAAGCCTCCATGGCGGGCTACGAGAAGCTGGTGAAGGCGGATTCGCCCGTTGACCTAAAGCGCGAACTAGCTGAGACTTACATTGACCGCATCCAGGCGGGCATGAACGAGATGGGCTACATGTCGCCCGCGCAGGTGAAGGAGATGCTGAGGCAGCGCGAGGAGGCCAAGAAGGCAGCCGAGCCTGCGCCCAAGGCAACTCCCGCCCCGGCCCCAGCCCCTGCAGTGCAGCAGGCGGCACCCGCGGCAGCGCCCATGGTGGAGCGGCGCGGCCTCAGGGCGCCAATGCCCCCACGGCCGGCCCCGCCCGTGGTGGACCAGGACGAGGCGTTCAAGAAGCGGGTGGAGTGGTACGCCCGCGTGGACGCGCTGATCGCCAAGATTGATGCCCTCGGCGCGGGGAAGGACATCGAGGCGAGGGCGCGCTGGACAGTCGCCCAGCGGAGCAACACGGATGAATACCTGACGCAAATCATTGACAAATATGCAGATACGGAGTGGTGGGACGACGCGGTCTACACCCTCGCCCAGCGGCGCGAGGGGCAGGGCAAGTTCGTCGAAGCACTCGCCATCTACAAGCAGCTCACCGACCGCTTCAACGAGCAGCAGAGCCGCTTCGTCCGCAATGCCAGACAGCAGGCCGACAACATCCGTAGGCCGCAGTTGGGTGTCCACTCCCAGTACGCCTGCCTGCCCGGCGTGAAGCCCACGCTCAACTACTCCTGGCGGAACCAGGACAAGGCGACCTTCCGCATCTTCCGCACCGAGCCCTTCGGCCAGCCACACCACACCGACCTTCTGAGCATGGCTCGCGCCGGCAAGGGGCAGGAGGTCAAGGCGTGGGACGTGCCGCTCGAGAACAAGAAGGAGCACGAGTACCATAACGCCCAGATGGAACTGGACTTAGCGGAGGAGGGCGCCTATCTGGTGACCGCGGACGGGGCAGGAGTCCACACCGACACCCTGGTGCTCGTGACCAAGCTCGCCATCGTGACCAAGGGCGCACACGACAGGACCGTGACCTATGTGGCCGACGCCCTGAGTGGAGAGCCAGTGGCCACGGCCGACGTGCAGGTGGCCTGGTGCTGGTGGGAGGGCGGCGGCCAGCGGTGGGCCAGCGGCAAAGGCGCGACAAACGATGGCGGCTTCTACACCCATCCCGCCACCGACCCGCAGCGCCACCACCAGTTCTACCTCCTGGCCCGCAAGGGCTCGTCCTATGCCTTCACCCAGGCCAATCGCGGCTGGTGGAGCCCCATGCAGCCCCACCTCTCCTTCTACGGCTACACCGACCGGCCTGCCTATCGGCCCGAGGAGGAAGTCCACTTCAAGTTCGTCGTCCGCCAGTACGATGGCAACGACTTCCAGAACCCGGGCATGCAGGTCTACCGCGTGACCATCAACGACCCCCAGGGCGGCAAGCTCTACGAGAAGGACCTGACGACCGGCGACCACGGCACCCTCACCGACTCGGTGAAGCTGCCCAAGGAGCCAAAGCTAGGCCAGTACAACATTTACGTCCGCCGGCCCGACAACCAGCACGGCGGCGGCCACGCCAACTTCCGCGCCGAGGAGTACAAGCTCCCCGAGTACAAGGTGGACATCTCGACGAGTAAGGACACCTATCGGGTGGGCGAGAAGCTCGAGCTGAAGGTCGCGGCGAACTACTACTTCGGCGGCCCCGTGCAGGAGGCCGAGGTCGAGGTGGTCGTCCGCCAGAATGAGTACTGGCACTACTACCGTCCCTACCGCCCCTACTCGTGGTACTACGACGACTTCGAGGGCGGGCGCCGCGGTCGCTGGGGCCGTTGGGGCGGCGGGGGCGGCGCGGTCGTGAAGACCGAGAAGCTCAAGACCGATGCCCACGGCGTCGCAACCCTCACCGTTGACACCCCGCAACTGCCCGAGCAGGAGGACCAGCGGCGCGACTACAACTACAGCGTCGAAGCCCGCGTGGTGGACAAGAGCCGCCGCGAGATCACTGGCTCCAAGAGCATCCGCGTAACCGTAAAGCCCTTCTACGTTTACGTCACCCCCAAGAACCACGTCTACCTGCCCGGCGACCGCGTGGAGGTGGACGTTGTGGCCCGCAACGCCAACGACAAGCCGGTGAAGGCCGAGGGCATGTTCCGGGTCTTCCTGGCCACCTACAACGAGGAGAAGGAGAAGGCGCTCCGCAAAGAGGGCAAGCCCTACGGCACGCGCGAGGTCTACGACCTCAAGGAGCTTGCCGCCGAGAGGCTCACCACAAAGGACGACGGGACAGCGACTTACGCCTTCACGCCCGACCAGCCCGGCTACATGCTCCTCGAGATGACCGCCCTCACGGCCAAGGAGGAGAAGATCGTCGGCGAAAGCTGGACCTGGGTCGCTTCCAAGAAGGAGCGTTACCTCGGCGTCCGCCTCTCAGGCGTCCAGGTCATCCCCGACAAGCAGACCTATCGGAAGGGCGAGACGGCTCAGGTGCTCATCGTCTCCCAGTTCCCCAATGCCCACGTGTGGCTAGGTGTCGAGGGCGACAGGCTTTACGACGACCAACTCGTCGTGGTCCGCGAGCGCTCGCGCCTGGTCACCATCCCGATCAAGGACGAGTACTCCCCCAACGTCTTCATCACGGCCAACATGGTGAAGGAGGCGATGCTCTGGCGCCACCAGGCCCAAGTGGTTGTCCCGCCTGAAGATAGGTTCATTGACGTGAAGATCACCACGGCCAAGAAGACCTATCAGCCCGGCGAGAGCGCCCGCTTCGAGATCACGGCCACCGACCACCAGGGCAAACCCGTCCAATGCGAGCTATCTCTAGGAATAGTGGATAGTTCCGTCTACTACATCCAGCCGGAGTATGCCCAGGACATCCGCCAGTTCTTCTATGGCCGCAAGCGCGGCCTGAGCATCCACACCAACTCCAGCTTCGCCCAGCTCCGCCACAAGCGGTTCGGCGAGGACCCGCAAGCGCCGCCGGCCGACCAACACCGCCAGTTGGCCGAGCAGCGCCTCAGGGGTGCGATGGATGAGGGCGCCGGCTGGGGCGGCGGCGTCGAGCGCGAATACGCCGCCAACGCACGTCGCGCGGCCCCGATGGCGATGGCCAAGGCCGCAGCCGAGCCGCAAGCAGCGGGGGCAGATGGCCTGGCCATGGACCGCGACGGCTTGAGAGCCGAGAAGAAAGGCGGCGGACCAGGCGGCGGCTCGCCCGAGGAACTCGCCGAAGCCGTGATGCGCGAAGACTTCAGGGCCACCGCCTTCTGGCAGCCAGGCGTCACCACCGACCCCGATGGCAGAGCCGTCGTCCAGGTGAAGTTCCCCGACAGCCTGACCGACTGGACCGCCACCGCAAGAGCCATTGACAAAAGGACTTGCGTCGGAACCGTCACCTTCAACACGCAAACGAAAAAGAACATCATAGTCCGACTCCAGTGCCCCCGCTTCTTCCAGGAGAAGGACACAGTGACCCTCTCGGCCATCGTCCACAACTACCTGGAAGTCGAGAAGGCCGTGAAGGTTACGCTCAAGCAGAGCGGCCTGGAGGTCACACAGGCCCCCGTCGTCACCGTCAAGGTGCCCAAGGGCGGCGAGCAGCGGGTGGACTGGGTTGCCCAGGTCACTACCCCCGGCGAGGCGAAGGTGCAAGTGCTTGCCCAGACGGATGTTGAGTCCGACGCGATGGGCAAGACCTTCCCCGTCCTCCCCCACGGCGTGGAAAAATTCCTCGCCAAGAGCGGCAGCGTGGGCGAGCCCTCGGTCGCCGCCGAGGCCGAGCCAGGCAAGAGCCCGGCCCTCACGAGCGAGGTCACGGAGACCCTCACCCTCCCTGCCCAACGCAATAACCTGGCTACAGTTATGAACATAGACCTCAGCCCCTCCATCGCCTCGACCATGCTCAACGCCCTCGATTATCTGGCGCAATACCCGTACGGCTGCGTCGAGCAGACCCTCAGCCGCTTCGTTCCCGCCGTCGTCGCGGCCAAGACGCTCCGCGACCTCGGCGTCCGCAACGCCGCACTCGAGGCCAAGCTGCCCGACATGATAAGCAAGGGCCTTGACCGGGTGTACAGCTTCCAGCGAGGCGATGGCGGCTGGGGCTGGTGGGGCGGAGCGCCACAGTGCGATCCTTGGATGACGGCGTATTCGGTCTACGCCTTGACCCTCGCCAAGGACGCGGGGGTGAACGTGGACGATGGCCGCCTCCAGCGCGGCGTCGGCGCCCTGCGGGCCAACCTCGTCCAGATCGAGAACTCGGACGACGCGATGGCCTACGCGCTCTATGTCCTTGCCCAGCACAAGATTGCGGAGCCCAAGTGGCTTGAGGCCGTGTGGGGCCGCCGCGAGAAGCTCAACGCCTACACCCGCGCCCTCATGGCCCTCGCCTTCAACAAGCTCGGCGACCACGAGCGCGCCCGCGTCATGCTCCGAAACCTCGAAGACCGCCTCGAAGAGGACAAGGAGAACAAGACCGCCCACTGGGGCAAGACCCAAGGCTACTGGCGCTGGAGCGACGACGCCGTCGAGGCAACCTCTTACGCACTCAAGGCTTACCTCGCCGAAGATCCCAATAATCGTCTCGTCAAGCCCATCATGAAGTGGATGGTCTACAACCGCCGCGGAAACCAGTGGAAGTCCACCCGCGACACCGCCAAGGCCGTCTACGCCCTCACCGACTACATCCGCCACTCCCGCGAACTCGACCCCAACTACAAAGTCAC
>VGYV01000160.1 GCA_016872855.1 Planctomycetota bacterium | reverse complement strand
CAACCGCGAGCACTACCAGACGGCCATCTACTTCCACTGCGGCGGCCTCAACCTCTATCCGGTCCCAGCGACGTGAACCCCGTCACCACAACCCCTGGGGGCTACCCACAAAGAACCCTGAAGCGGCAATATCAATTATCCGTCGCCTGTGGCGCGACGTCAGGCGTCGAGATGCGTTCTCACCCCCCTTTCTGGGTGCGGGCCCATGTGCCGACGCATGGCCCTTTCCTCAAGCTGGGCTGATTGTATGCCGTCGGGGCGGGGGTGTCAAGAGGGGCGGGGGCGGAGGTGGGCCATCTCTGCGGGGGTTGCTTCTCAGCAGTGCGCCCCTTAGAAACTATCTCAAAACTAGATCCTGAGCACTCTGTGCAGGCGGTGTCAAATCTTCAAATATCAATTATCCGTCGCCTGCGGCGCGACGTGAGCGAGCTGCCAGCTGCGGCAGCTGCGGTGCCAGGCACAGCACGGAGACGTAACGGCTGACGCGCACGGTACTTACGAAGCAGCGTGACATTTCGCTCGGTTCCCAGGGTCAGGTGGCGACGCTGCCTGTCACACCGCTGACAGCGTGCAGAGTCTGCCAAATCCAGTGGGGGAGAGTTGGCAGACTCTTGGCAGACTGTGCCATTCGTGCCACGCACACTATGAAGGCATAGGTGCCGAGTGCTATGGGTTTTGTGACTGGTGACGACATTTCGGGGGTCACGGAGGGCGCGGGAGGCGGGCCGGGGGACCGGGGCGCGGTGCATCATAGGGGCAGGGGCCAGGGTCGGGGGCGTGGGCTGTGCGTGCCACCCAGAGTCGGCCAAACCCAGGGGGAGGGAGTTGGCTGACTCTGGGCAGACTGTGGCCAGCGTTGCCAGGGGTTGACCTGGCGCAGGTTAGGGTGCCAAACCCTGAGGGGGGAGTTGGCACCCTAACTTGGCACCCTAGCGCGGGCCATTCGTGGAGGCGAATCACGCCGTTCTGCATCACGCCCTCGAAGGTTGAGACGCTCATGCGAAGCCTCCGGCAAGTGCCACGCGCTGCGTCCGGCCTCAACGCGCAATCCCTCTGCCAGGATGGTACTACTGCGGCAAGGGGCTGTCAAGCGACGGTGGCGACAAGACATGGAGGGCGTGTTGTCCCGGTGCGGCCACAGGAGGGATTGGGTCCGTAGTGCGGCCTTCAGGCCGTGCGGATACGGGCTGAAGCCCGCACTACAAACGGCCCCTGTCCTCTCATGGCGTTTGGGCAACACGCTGTGGTCTCCTGGGGCCATCATACGCAACTCCCGTCGTGTCGCTCGGGTGCTGCGCAGGATGGGGGCGGCAGTTCCCTCTCTGGATCGCCAGATTCGGGCAGGCTGGTGATGAGTTGGGCGGTGCGGCAACGTGCGGGCACATGGGGTTCGGGAGGTCTCCCACAAGAGCCTGCCGACATTGCCCATCCAGGCGCCTGCCCCCAGGAACCGGCGACTCAGGCGAGTCAGGCGACTCAGCGGGTTGGGGCTAGGCCGAGGATAGCCGCAAGATGTAGTGGGCGCCTACGGGGGGCGAAGCGCCCCACCCTCCGCTTCGCGGGGCAAGCAAAGCGGCGACTTCGTCGCCGCACTCCATAGCCATCCCCTCCCTGCGAAGGAGCAAGAATATGGAGTGCGGCATCGCAGATGCCGCTTTGCGTCCCAGCGGAGCGGCAGAGCAGGAGCAGCACCAGCGGATCTCAGATGCCCTCGTCAAAGAAGGGATCATCCCCAAAGACCAAGTCCATAGCCACCCCGAACCACCGGCCCGTAGCGACGGGGGGGCCGCGCCGCAACCGTAAGGCGCCCGGTCGAACGGAGGGGGATGGCTTGCCCCTCGCCAGACACGCACCCGCAATCGGCGACAGGTTGGCGGTCATTCGGTCGTGATGGCGCAGGCGGCGATGTGGAAGCCCACGCCCTTGGGCGCAGCGTCGGGGCCGGCGCAGCCCATCTCGCCGCTGCCGTAGAAGCCGAAGATGGGGGCGGAGCCCGCCACCTCCTTCATCGCCTCGAGCTCCTTCTCGAAGTTCTTGTTCTTCAACATCGCGCCGCGGCGCCCGCCGCAGTCGAACACGAGCACCAGGGCCACCTTGTCCTTCTTCTCGCCGATGGCCGACTTGAGGGCGTCGCGCGCCGAGCTGATCAAGCCCTCGACGCTCATGTCGTGCTTCAGCCCGAAGCCGCAAGCGAAGGGGCCGGTGAGCAGGATGCCCACGTTTGAGCCCCTCACCCGCTCGCCCTTCACCACGATGTCGTCGCGGCACGCCGCGGCGCCCACGATGGGGAACCTCTCGCCGAGCACGCCGCAGATGCCCTTCACCACCTGGTCGTTCCGCGGGATGTGGCAGGCGCCGAAGAGGAGCAGGGTCTTGCCCTGGCCGGCCGTGGCGGCGGCCTTGAGCGCCTCGCCGATCTTCTTCCCGCACTCGATGTCGTCCTGTTTCCCTGCTGTTGGGGCCACGGCGGCCGTCACCGCCACGTCGCCCCCGAGGGCCAGCACGGCCACGGCTGCGTTGTTGCTTTCCTGCGTGAGCGCCACGTAGGCCCCGCACCCGTAGATGAGTTCCTTCGGGAACACTGCGGCCACGCCCTCCACAACGTCCAACGCCTTGCCGATGAGCGCCTCGCTGTAGTGGAGGAGGACCAGCTTGGCCGCGGCGTCGCCGAGGCCGGCTTTGGCCTTCTTCGCCGCCTCCTCCCCCGCTGCCTTGGCCTCCTTGGCCGCCGAGATGCCGTTGCCCACGGCCAGCTTCCCCGCGGCCAGCGCCTGCGCCCCGAGGGCCAACGCCACAAGAGCCGACACCACGCCCACGCGCATCCTCATCGCCCGACTCCTTAGAAGTGCCGGTGGCACAGGCGGGAGCCCGTTGCCGGCAACGGGCGCGCCTGTGATCCGATGCCACGAGCATACGCCAAACGCCCCGCCGCGTCAACTGGCCGGTTGGCATCGAGCAGACAGGGACAGAGGAAAGGGACCTCAGGGACCAAAGGGACCCAAGTGCGCCGCCGTACAACCAAAGGGACAAGGAGCTGGCACGCCCCCACCGCTACGATGTCGGTGGGGGCGGGCACTTCAGACGGCTGAAGTGTCGCGGAAACTCCCAGTTCCCGAGGCTGTTGATTCTACCCCCAGAGGCAGGGAGAGCCAACTGTGACAGCACACGGCGAGTATGGCACCAAATCCTGGCGCATAGGCCAGGGCAACACCCTGGGAAACGGCGTTCGGCGTACGTTCAGCCCTGAAGGGGCTGCGACACCAGGACCTCGTCGTGTGCAATCAGGGGGCGGGGAGGGCGAGGAGCTTCTCGATGTGGGCAAGGGCGCCGGCGGCGCGGCTGGCCGTGAAGGCGTTGGCCTCGTTGGCGTGGGAGGAGGAGTGCTTGGTCGAGGCGGTGTCGGCGCGCAGAAGTTCGGCCAGACGCTTGGCCTCAGGCAGATGGGGGCGGGCGGCGTCGGGCTTGCCGGCGCGGGCGGCCTCGAAGGCGAGGGCGCAGTGCCAGTAGTAGAGGACGGTTCGCTCGCCGTAAGTGTAGAGCTGGTCGTCCTCTGCGATGCGGGCCTTGATGTGGTCGGGGAGGCCGGGGGTGGCCGCGGCGTTGGTGAGCAGTTCGCGGCAGGTCTTGGCAGCCGCGACGATCTCCTCAAGGGTCGGGCCGTCGCAGGCAAGGCCGGGGGCTCGACGCAAACGCAGATGGGGGTTTGGGAAAAGCTCCTTGGCCCCGCTGTTGAGGCGGCCGGGGAGGCCGTACTTGAGTTCGCGGACGTTGCAGAGCATCTGTTCGAGGGATTCGTAGAAGCGCCGCATTGTGGCGGCGGCGGGGCCGTAGCGGCAGGCGAAATAGTCGGCCCAAAGCCTTTCACAATCGGCACTTACGTCCCACAACTGGCGGGCCATCTGGTAGTTGGTGAGGGCCTTATTGCCCCAGTTGGCGGTGGTCACGTGCATGTAGTGGAAGCGGCGCGCGCCGACGCTGTGGTAGAATGGAATGTCCTGGGCCATAGTGTGCATGTAGCACACTGGCAAGCACTTGAAGCCGGAGACATTGTAGTACTCGCCAATGCAGAGCTGGCCCTTGAAGTGGCGGTCGGGTTCGGTAGCCCAACCTCGGAGGGCCTTGATGTAGGCGGCGTTGGTGGGGCAGGCGGGGTCGGCGAGGCGGTGAACGTAGCATCTCCCGATGGGGTAGTAGGTTGCGTAGCAGGTGTCGAGGTCGAAGTCAGGCGGGAGGGGCTTGGTGGGGGGGCGGAGGACATCGGCGTAGGCGAGGAACTCGAAGGCGATGGGGCGATGGATGCGGCCGGCCTGCCGAGCGGTGGCGACCTCGTGGCGTAAGCGGTTGACCAGCAAGAGGTTGCGGTCGGTCGGGATGCCCAGGGCCTGGCAGGCGTCGCACTGGCACCACCTGCCGCCATCGAGGGTCCAGAAGCGAATGACCTGGGCGTCGCGGTAGCGGCCGCCAGCGATGGCCTCGACGAAGTTCTTCATGAACTCAGTGACGGCAAAGGGATTGGAGGAGCAGAAGTTGGTGCCGAATTCGCCCTTGATGCCTGGGATACGTTTGCCGCCTTCCAGGGCGAACCATTCGGGGTGGGCCTCGAAGTAGGTGAGCTTGCCGTCCTTGTCGGCATCGCCCGCGAACCTGCTGGCTGCGGGGTAGGGGTCCTTCGGCTTCGCCTCGTCGCCCTCGAACTGCACATGGTCATAAGGGTAGGCTGCTGAGGGGCTTATGAACAGTGCCTGAGCGTCGTGGGCGCCGCCGGCCATGCGTATGCCGAGCTTGTGCAGGAGGGGGTGGTTGCCCTGTTCGACGCACCAGTAGTTGAGCCGGTTGCGGGCCATCCAGAGGAGGAAGTCGGGGTTCCCGCGGTCCTCCCACGCGTGGAAGCCGCGGGTGACGAATGCCGGCTTCTCTGTCGCCTCGAGGTCGGGAAGGCGTTCGAGCTTGAGGGAGGGGATTTCCTCGTGGACTTCGCCGGGTGCAAGCCACCGACAGCCAAGGAGATAGAGCAGGTGGTAGGCGGCGTAGAGGGTGCCGACGCGACCGCTCCCGACGAGGGTGATAGTCTTGCGGTCGCCGGCGGGGGCGGTCGTGATACGGTAGCCCTCGGGGCCGAGCTTCGGGTCGGGCTGCCCGGAGCCGACAACGATGCGGTCGCCCGTGCCCCCCTTGGGATCGGCGAGGATGGGGAAGTCATCAGCGCGGCCGG
This sequence comes from Planctomycetota bacterium, assembly GCA_016872855.1. Classification (GTDB taxonomy): domain Bacteria; phylum Planctomycetota; class PUPC01; order DSUN01; family DSUN01; genus DSUN01. The sequence continues at coordinate 8,918 of VGYV01000160.1, read as the reverse complement.
TGGCCTTGCGGAGGTAACGCTGAAGTTCAACCGCGGCAAAGGCTTGCGTGCATGCGAGGTCATCGGCGGGGTCGCCATCCAGCCAATTGACCTTGGCCTCGGCGCTCGCCGCGGCCTCGACGGAGGGGAAGGGACGCGGGTCCACCACGATGGCCGTGCCCGTCGCCGCGGCGACAAGGGCAGGCGAGAGGAGGAACACGAGGAGAAGCGCTTGTGCCTTCGTCGGCTGGCCAGCCGGCCCGCCCGTGGGTCGGCTACTTCGGGGTGTTGGGGAGCTCGGGGCCTTTCTTGACAGCATCCTGGGATCCCTCCTTCATGGCCTCCTCGATGCTCTTCCTGACCTCTTCTACGTTCATCTCCGCGACTTGGCGGGGATGGATCTTCCAGCTCTCCCCTTCCTTGATGAACTCGATGACCTCCCTCTCTCCGTCTGTGGCGACCACGAGCGTGGCCTTGTCGCCGTGCATCTGCTCGGCTCCAAGCTCGCACTTGGCCTTTCGTGCGCGAGCCATGAGCTCTCGCATGATGCTCCGCTGCTGGGCCTTGGCAGCCTGTGCGCTTGCCTTGGGCAGCGCGGCCACCATCTTCTGCACCTCAGCGGCCTTCCTGCGGCACTCCTGTGAGAAGCAGGCCAACATCGCCGCGTCGTTGCCCGCCTTGGCGGCTTCGCGCAGCGTGGTGAAGGTGGCCTTGGGCGACGAGTAATCCGGGCCGCCGCCGTCGTCGCAGCCCAGGAACAGGGGGGCCGCGAGCGCCGCGGCCAACGCCGTCAGACAAGCTTGCCGCACTACCACATCCTCACGTGTCAACAGGGAGGCACAGCGCTTATTCAAGCGCAAACTCGGCTCTTCTGCAAGTGGGGGTCGGCTGAGAGCGGGGTTGGGGCCTCCCTCCCTGGCTGGCTACCTCCAGGCGGTGTCGGGCAGGCGGCGCGGGACGCCCTTGGCGCCCTCGATGACCCACACGGCGCCTGGCCGGACGGCGAGCTGGCCGCCCGGGGAGCTGAAAAGCACCTCGCCCTCCAGCACTTCGAGGAACACCTGCTCGCCATCCACGTATCGCATGCGGAACTTAGTGCCGCGCGCGATGGCGGTGCCCAGGGGGGTGCCGATGGCGCGAAAGTAGCGCAAGCTCGCAAGCTCGCACTCCACCTCGCCCTGACGCAGGCACACGTGGGGCAGGCCCAGGGAGCAGTCCTCGTCATCGCCGGCCGCTTCGCAGTGCAACTGCACCTCGGTGTTCTCTTCGATGGCAAGGCGCGACTCGTCGTAGAGTCGCAGTGCGGCCTTGCTGGCCGCGACTGCCACCAGCTCATCGCCGTTGTAGAGCGCTGCCCCTGCCTCCAGGTGGGACCGGTAGCGCGCCCCGCGCTGGCGGGCCAGCACCTGGCCCTGCACCGCGGCCACCTGGCCGACAGGCTCGTAGCGTTTGCCCAGGAGCAGCACCGCACCGAGGACCAGGAGAGCGGCCGCGACCGCTGCGGCCACGCCCCAGCGGAGCAGAGGCATCCGCCTTGGCGCATGCCGCTGCGCCGCGCGCCCACGGACCTGTGCCATCACCGCGCCCGCCAAGTCGCGCGGGACGGGCGCCGGCCCGAGGGCCGTGCGCAGGCGGCGGTCCTGCGCCTGCCAGCGCTCCCAGACCTGGGCGCACGCCGGGCACGCCGCCACGTGCGAGCGCGCCTTGGCCGCCTCCTCGGCGGGGAGGCACCCCTCTTCGAAGTCGAGGAAGAGCGCTCGCGTATCCTTGCACTCACGGCTGCTCATGGTGCATTCCCGCCAAGGTAGCGCTCCAGCATCGTCCGCGCCCTGAGGGCGCGTCGCCGCGCGGCGTCGGGGCGAATGCCCAGGGCCGCGGCCACCTGCTCATAGCCCATCTCCTCCACATAGTGCAGCACGATCACCTCGCGGTACTTCCGCGGCAGCCGCTGCACGGCTTTCGCCACCCGCTCGCGCTCCTCGGCGGCGGCGGCCTCGGCCGCGGGCGATGCGCCCTGCTGCACCGCGTCCACGGTCTCCACCACCTGCTCTCGGCGGCGTCCGCGCCACCGCAGCCAGTCCCGGCACACGTGAGCGGCGATGCCGAAGACCCAGGCGGCGAACGGCTGTCGCGTGTCGAAGCGCCCGAGGGACCTGTAGACGCGCAGAAGCGTCTCCTGCGCTAGGTCTTCCGCCTCGTGGGCGTCGCCTGTCATGCGCAACGCATAGCTGTACACTCGCCCCTGGTAGCGGCGTACCAGGACCTCAAACGCCGCCACATCGCCGTGCCGGCTCCGGCTGGCGAGCGACTCGTCCGATGGCCCTACGGCTTCGCCTCCGGCGCTCGGATTCTTCGCTTCGGGGGCCACGTTTCATCCTGTCTTTCGCTGCGGGCCATCCCCGCGTGACACGTTCTGTGGGCGGTCCCGGCCTGGCCCTGTCAATCGGGCTCGGGGCCGCCGAGGAAGCCCTCGTGGAGGAACACCGGCTGGTGGCCGCGCTCCGTGACCCAGCGGATGGCCGTCTCCAATCGCTCGAAATGGTCGGGCACGTGGTGGTGGTAGAAGGGCCAGAAGTACTGTTCGTGGGTGAACAGGTCCATGATCTCCGCTGTGTTTGGGTCGTCGGCCAGCGGGGCCAGGGTGGGCACGATGCGCTCGACGGGCACGTTGTTGCACACGATGTCCACCCGCGAGAAGGCGATGCCCGACTCGAAGTCGTAGAGGGCGTCGTGGCGGCTCAGATACTCGGAGCGGGCGGCGTCGAAGAGGTAATTCACGTCCCAGCCCCAGGGGGCGGGGCAGAAGTATCCGCTTAGCGCGCGGACGCCGCGGGTGGCGAGGGGCTTGAGAGCGGAGGGCTGGACCATGCCCCAGTGGATGACGGTGGGGGGCGCGTAGGCGGCCTCGCCTGCGAAGCGGTGGATTTCGGCGGCCACGCGGTCGAGGTCGCCGAGGAGCTGTTCCGCCGAGGCGTGCTGGTAGGGGCGGTCGGGGTCGTTGGCCCACGCATGGAACGCGAGCTTGAGCCAAGGCGCGTTGTCGGCCCACTCCCCGCGGTAGCGGTCGGGGAACTGGGGGAGCGAGAAGTCGGGGCCGGTCGTGTAGTAGATGTTGACGGTGAACTTGGTGCCGTAGAGCCTGTTGAGGCGCTGGAGGCCGGCCAAGTAGAAGCAGTCGAAGAGCGAGGCGTAGCCCTTGGCCGCCACGTCGCGGAGGAAGAAGCTGTTGTCGTCAATCGAGAAGCGGTAGCGTGGGCGGGAGTGGCGGTCCCAGAGGACGCGGATGCGGTGCTCGGCGCGGCCGCCGACGCCCTCGGAGGCGGCGAGGATTTCGGTCTCGCGGGAGCGGAGGACGACGTCGGCGGTGAACTCCTGGCCGGCGCGGCGGGCGGTTTGGCCGTTCACGGTCACGCGGTCGCGGAGGGGCGCCTCGCCGCGAACGGCGATGCGGAGGCCGCCCTCGGCGGGCGTGCCGTGCCTGTGGTTCAGGATGGCGCCGTGGAAGGGCTCGGCGATGCGGACCATGGGAAATGCTCCTGTCGGGACGGGGCGAGAGCACGCGCCGCACAGCGGGAAGGATAGACGGCGCGGCGGGCCGTGTCAAGGCGCAAAAGTTCTGTTGACGGCTAGCCGCTTTCGGCTATACTGCGCTGTTGCCCCGACGAGCATCCCCGACGAAGGTGGACCCAGCAGTGCAGGCAAGCGGCTTCGCAGGCAAACGCGTGACCGTGATGGGCATCGGACTCTTCGGCGGAGGGGTCGGCGTCGCCCGCTTCCTCGCCCGACAGGGCGCGCGCGTGACGGCCACCGACCTGAAGGGTGCCGACGCGCTGGCCGACTCCCTGGCCAGGCTCGATGGCCTGCCCATCACCTGCCACCTCGGCGGGCACGTGGAGAGCGATTTCACCGACGCCGATCTGGTGGTCGTGAATCCCGCGGTGGGTGACGACTCGCCCTTCCTGGCAAAGGCCCGCGCGGCCGGCGTCGCGCTCGAAACCGAGATCAACCTCTTCTTCCAGCTCTGCCCCGCCCCCATCGTCGGCGTCACGGGCAGCAACGGCAAGTCCACCGCCGCCTCCCTTGCCGCCCACCTGCTCGGGGCCGGGCCGCAGCGGGCATGGCTCGGCGGCAACATAGGCCGCTCGCTGCTCGAGGACCTCGACGCCCTGCGCCCCGACGACCTCGTGGTGCTCGAGCTATCGAGCTTCCAGCTCGAACGCCTCGAGTGGACCTGCCTCAGCCCCGCCGTGAGCCTCGTGCTCAACCTGCGGCCCAACCACCTCGACCGACACGGCACGATGGCCAACTACGCCCGCGCCAAGCAGCCCATCCTGCTCCACCAGCGCGAGAGGGACGCGGCGCTCCTCAACGCCGACTGCGAGGTGGTCTCGACCTGGGGAGCCTTGGGCAAGGGGCGCAAGCTCTTCTTCAGCACCCAGCACCCCGTCGAGCGCGGCGCGTGGCTGGAGGGCGAGCAAGCGTTGTGGCGCGACGGGGCAGCGCCCGTGCCGCTCTTTCGCCGGGGCGACCTGGTGCTCCGCGGCGAGCACAACGCGGGGAACGCCCTGGCCGCCGCGGGCGCCGCCGTGCTGTGCGGCGTGCCGGCCGAGGCCATCGGGCCGCGCATGGCCGACTTCCGCGGCCTGGAGCATCGCCTGGAATTCGTCCGCTCACTCGACGGCGTGGACTACTACAACGATTCCAAGGCCACGACGCCCCAGGCCGCCATCGCGGGCGTCCAGGCATTTGAGGAGCCGGTCATCCTCATCGCGGGCGGCTACGACAAGCACCTGCCCTTCGACGAGTTCGGCAAGGCCGTGGCCGCGCGGGCCAAGGCGGCGGTGCTCCTGGGCGCCACGGCCGGCCAGATACACAAGGCCATCGAGGCCGCGGGCACCACGCCCGTCCACCGGGTCGCCGACCTCTCCGAAGCCGTCCGCACCGCCCGCTGCCTCGCGGCGCCGGGCGACGTCGTCCTCCTCTCCCCCGCCTGCGCCAGCTACGACATGTTCGACAACTACGAGCAGCGCGGGGCGGTCTTCAGGAGTTTGGTGATGGCGCTTGAGGGCGCGTTGCCCAAAGGGTGAGGGGGAAGCGACGGTGCGCCTCCCAAAGGCAACACACCTCCGAGTAGAGCGCAGGAAGATCACGGAGTACCTGCTCTGCCCCACCCACCCGGAGGGCAGGAGCAAAGCAGCGTTCTTCCAGAACTTCGGCTTCTCCCCCGAACGCTGGCAGGAGCTGGCCGATGCCCTTCGGGCGCACGGCGCAACCTGCCCTGTCGTCCGAGTTGTGGAATCCGCGTTTGGGACGCGCTATACTGTGGAGGGTCCACTCGACACGCCCAGCGGAAGGAGGCCGGCCGTGCGAACCGTGTGGATCCTCGAAGAGGGCCTTGCGGCGCCACGCCTCATCACGGCGTTCCCGGCATAGGAGGTCGCCATGATCAGGGAACACGACCGAGTCGTCCTCACCGCAGACATCCCCGAAGAGGGACTGGAGGCGGGCGACGTGGGCACGGTGGTGCACATCTACCGGCGGGGCGAGGCCTTTGAGGTCGAGTTCATGACGCTCGACGGGCAGACAGTCTCGGTGGCCACGCTGCTGGCATCCCAGGTGCGTCCAGTGAGCGCGCGTGAGATGACCCACGCGCGACCCTTGGCCCCAGTGTGAGTTGGGACTGCTCCATGGTTCGCGTGAAGATTTGCGGCATTACGCGGCCGAAGGACGCAGTTGCTGCGACCGAGGCGGGGGCCGACGCCATCGGCCTGGTGCTCGCCGAGAGCCCGCGGCAGGTCAGCGTGGCGCAGGCGCAGGCCATTGTCGCTGAGCTGCCCCCCTTCGTGACGCCAGTCGCGCTCTTCGTCAACGAATCGCTGGGGAGCATGCTCGGGCGCTGCGAAGTCCTCGGCATCCGCATCGTGCAACTCCACGGCGACGAGCCGCCCAAGGTGGCCCGCGACCTGGCCGTGGCCGGCCTGCGCGTGATCCGGGCCTTCCGCATCGGCGAGGAGGCCGACCTGGAGGAACTGAAGGGCTACCCCGCCGCTGCCTATCTTCTCGATGCGAAGGTGGCGGGCCGTCGCGGCGGCACAGGCGTGGCCCTCGACTGGGAGCTCGCCGCCCGCGCCACGTCGCTCGGCCGCATCATCCTCGCCGGCGGCCTCACGCCCGACAACGTGGCCGAGGCCGTCCGCCGCGTCCGCCCCTACGCCGTGGACGTCTCGAGCGGCGTCGAGAGCGCCCCGGGCGTCAAGGACGCCGCGAGGATTCGCGCCTTCATCGCCTCTGCCCGTGCTGCCGCGACGTGAGCCAGCGAAAAAGACACCCGCTGTCTTTTTCTAGCTCACCACTCTAATCTGTGACAGATGTCGATTTATGTCAATAGGTTATGGCCATAAGCGTCCGCGCCGCGGAGAAAAAGACAGCGGGTGTCTTTTTTACAACCCCCCTCCCTCTCAGGGAGGGGATGGGGGAGGGTTGGGCGCCCGTCGCGGTCCCAAAGCCCCACCCTCACCCTACCCTCTCCCTGGAAGGGAGAGGGGTCGGAGGCGCGGCCCGCTCCCTCTATGGCATCGTCTTGCAGGCCGCCGTTGGGGAGTCGAGGAGGCGGGCGAAGACGCCGAGGCGGCGGCAGCAGGCGCGGATTCCGGCGTCGCTCATCACCATGAAGGCGGTTGAGAGCGCATCGGCGAGGGCAGCGGTGGGGGCGATTGCCCAGGCGCGGCAGCGGCCTTCGGCGGGGCGGCCGGTGCGGGGGTCCACGATGTGGCCGCCCTTGGCCGCAAGGCCCGAGGCGCTGAGGGCCTGGTTCGCCAGCATGAGCCGCTGCGGGGCACCATCGGGGCCGAGTTGCGCGGCCCACCCTTCCTCCCCCGGCGGCGGGTCGAGCGCGAGGAGCGTGCTGGTGCTGGCGGCAAGGAGAGCCGAGGCGATCTCCCATTCGCGCAGCAGCGCGGCCATGCGGTCGAGGGCGAAGCCCTTGCCGATGCCGCCGAGGTCGAGGCGGACGCCCTCGGCGAGGACACGGACCGTATGGCTCGCCTTGTCGAGTGTGAACAAGCGCGAGCCACGCGCACGACGCATCTTCGTGGCGACAAGCGTCCCGCTTGTCGTCAGCCCGCAAGCGGGACGCTTGCGGCTACGAGGTGCGGCCCGCCCTGTTCTGCTGGCGTAGGCGATGTCGAAGGCGCCGGCGGTGTCGCGGCGCACCTGTTCGGCGATTCGGAGGCACTCGAGGGTGTCGTGGTGGACGAAAGTGGCCTCGCCCGCGCGCAGGCGGTTGATGCGCCAGATGTCGCTCCCCTCGGCGAAGCGGCTCAGGCGCGCCTGGATGCGGTCCAGCTCGGCGAATGCCTCGATCGCCGCCTGACTCGCATAGCGAGCATCATCGGAGGCCATGACTAGCCGGAACGTGGTCGCCATCGCCTCGTGGGTGAGGGTGTGACGCATGGCGAGTGGCCGCCGGGCAGCAAGGAAGCCTCGGAATTCGACGACGACGAGGAGGACGACGACGAGCACGAGTGTGTGGCTGCCGACTGCCTCCTGCCGAGTGCCGACTGGCCTACACTTCCCACCCTTTGCGATAGGGGCGCTTGATCATGCGGTCCAGCTCCGGGTGGTTGGGGCACTTGGCGTTCGGGCCGTCCCACTCGATCTTCTTGCCCACGCCGGCCCTGATGGCGAGGCAGCCGACGAGGGTGAGCTCGGTGAGGCCGGCGCCGTAGGAGAAGGGCGTGGCCGTCGGGCCGCCCGTCTTGCAGGCCTCGATGAAGTCGGTGAACGACTCCTTCACGCGCGGCAGGGTCTTGGGCGGGGCGGGGAAGGCCTTGTGGGCGTCCTCGGGGATGATGCGGACGCCGTCGCCGTACCAGCCGGTGTACATGATGCCCTTGTCGCCGACGTAGAAGGTGCCGTTGCCGGTGAAGTCGCGCTGGTACTTCGCTTCGAGCTCTTCGACGATGGGCGGGCGGAAGGCGTCCTTCTTCGAGGCCACGACGTCGATCTTGTCGAGGACCGCTTTGTCGAGGCCGGGCTTGCGGCCGTCCCACCAGAGGAGCTTGAACGGCGGGAGGCCCTCACGGGCCGGGAACTCGTAGCGGATGCGGGTGGTGACGGGGAACATCTCGTCGCTGCCGCCGAGCATCTGCTCGACCTCGACGGCGGCCGGCCACTTGAGCTTGAGCGCCCAGAAGGGGCCATCCATCGAGTGGGGCGCCGAGTTGCCGAGCGAGCCGTTCCCGAAGTCCCACCAGCAGTGCCAGCCGTGGGGGTGGAGGTAGTCGTGGTAGTCGCGGAAGGGGGCGGGGCCGATCCAGAGGTCCCAGTGGAGGCCTGGCGGGACGGGTTTGGCGGGGAGCCTGCCGCCGAAGCCGCCGTTGGAGCGGTCGGTCCAGCAGTGGGCCTCGGTGACGGTGCCGATGGCTCCGGCCCAGATGTATTCGCAGAGGCGGCGATAGCCCTCGCCGCAGTGCCCCTGATTGCCCATCTGCGTGGGCACCTTGGTCTCTTCGGCGGTCTTGGCGAGGAGGCGGGCCTCGTAGACGGAGTGGCACAGCGGCTTCTCTACGTAGACGCCCTTGCCCAGCTTCATCGCGATCATCGCGGGGAGCGCGTGGTGATGGTTGGGCGTGGCGATGAAGACGGCATCAATGTCCTTGTGGATTTCGTCGAGCATCTTGCGGTAGTCGGTGTAGGTCTTCAGCCCTTTGGAGTCGGGGTATTTCTCGTTTGCGAACTTGGCGGTGGCGGCGAGGTTCCTGTCGTCAACGTCGCAGAGGGCGACGAGTTGCTCCTTTGCGGCCTCGTTGGTGTGGGAGCGGCCTCTTCCGCCGCAGCCGATGACGGCGCAGCGGAGCTTCTTGCTCGGCGCTTCGCCGGCGAGGATGGTGAGGCGGCCGAGGCCGCACCCGCCCGCTGCCGCCGCGGCGCGGGCGAGC